>JAWXUY010000146.1:0-5109 GCA_044425885.1 bacterium
TAATTTATATTATTATTATTATTATCTAAATAGAAGCATATGCTTTATTCATTATTTTTATCTCAACACGTCTATTTAAGGCTCTATTTTCTGGAGTATCATTAGGTACTTTTGGATTATATTCTCCATAGCCTTCTGTTGATATTCTTTGAGGAGCTAGATTTTGTTGAGTAAAGAACGTTGCTACAGATATTGCTCTAGCTGCTGATAAATACCAGTTATTTGGGAATTGGACTGTATTTATTGGCATATTATCCGTATGACCTTCTATTTTTATAATATTATCTGGATACTTTAATATTTCTTGAACTACAGCCGTTAAAACTTCAACTGCTTCGTCTCTAATAGTGGCACTACCACTATCAAATAAAAGTCCATCTTTAAAGTTAATAGTTATATAATCATCATTTTGTTCTACTTCTATACGATCATTTAAGAAATTTTCGGCAAAATAAGTTTTTAATTCTTCTGCCATTTGTTCTAATTCTTGAGCTCCTTGCATTTCATATTCTTTGTTAGAATTACCTTCGGATACTTCAGTTTGCATTATACCATTACCGACAGCATTCATCATACCTGATGATTGTAAAGGCTTTGGTAGATCATCTTTAAAAGATGCTGCAATCTTTTCCCATTTCCCTACGTCTGTCGAAGCCGAAGCAAAGAGTAAAACGAAGAAGCACATAAGAAGTGTAACAAGGTCTCCGTATGTTCCCATCCATTCGTCAAGACCCTTCTTACCTTCATCGGCTTTTTTCTTTTTAGCCATTTATAACTCACCTACCTTTATATATATATATATAATTATTATTTTAAGATACTATATCTACTATATTTATTAACTATTCTCCTCCACCTTCAGCAGATACAGAATCTCTTAATTCAGGTGCTATAAATACTTTTAATTTTTCTTCTATAAGACGTGGGTTTTCACCAGCAGCAATAGATAAAATACCTTCTATTATAATTTCTTTACCTAATACTTCTATTGCTGTATATACCGCCAGTTTATTTTTTATAGGAGTGGCTATACCATTGGCAAAAAGTGAACCATAAAACGTTGTTATGATGGCAACTGCCATTTTAGGACCGATAGAAGAAGGGTCGTCCATGTTTTGAAGCATGATAACCAGTCCAACTAGTGTACCAACCATTCCCCAAGCAGGGAACATACTGGCAAATGTATCCCATGTATTTATATTTACTTTATGTCTATCTTCTATAAAAGAAACTTCTATTTCTAATACATTTCTTACTAGCTCTTGATCTGTACCATCGACAACTAACATAATACCTTTTCTAAGAAAAGGATCCATATCTACTGACTTATCATCTAGTGCTAGTAAACCTTCTTTTCTCGCTACATTTGCAAGTTCTACTATATCTTTAATAGCTACAACAGGATCAACTGTTTTTGGCTGTATTATTTCTTTTACTGATTTAAAAGAATTTATAAAAGATGGCATTGTATTACTAGCCAAAACGGCACAAAATGCCCCACCAATTGTGATCATGAAAGATGGCGCATCAATGAAACTCGTTACGGCCCCAATATCATTACCACCTGCTAAAAATATACAGAGTACGGTGAACGTTAGTGCACCACCAATACCTGCAACAAAAGCTATTTCCATAAATACTTCCTCCTATTTTTTCATTAAACTACTCTTTAAATTACTTACTTATTATATTATTATACTTTTTTTATAGTCAGCAATTTTATCAATTATTTCATCTACAGACTCTTTTACTATAATTTTTTGTCCTGTTGAAAGAGTTATTGTTGTATCTGGTACACTTTGTATTAATTCAATAAAATCAGCATTTATAACTAACTCCATATCATTTAATTTAGTTACTCTAATCATATAAAATCCCCCATTTAAAATTTTAAAATTATACTGGCTTTTGTTTTATAAGCCTTTTATATATCTAAAGCACTGAATAGATATATATAGATATATATTTTTTTATATTATATATCTATATATATCTACCAGATACTTTTTTAATATCTGATAGATAGATAAATATATAATTAATATTAAATAAAATATTAATTATCTTTTTAGATTAACAAGCTCTTGTATAAGCTCATCACTAGTTGTTATAATTTTTGAATTAGCTTGGAAACCTCTTTGAGTTGTTATCATTTCACTAAATTCAAAAGATAAGTCTACATTCGACATCTCTAGCGCTCCTGCTTGTATAGAAGAACCTAGAGCACTTACTTCAAAACCTACTAAATCGAAATCACCTGAATTATTACTTGCAACATATGTATTACCGCCGATTTTTTCGAGTCCTGCTGGATTTGCAAAATTAGCAATAGATAATTGATTTAATACTTTTGTTTTTCCGTTGGAATAAGTAGCACTTATAATGCCATTACCATCTATTGAATAGCCAGTCATACTACCAGCAGTATTACCATCTAGCGTTTGAGCTGTAAGAGTAACACTTGAATTAAATTGAGTTACATTATCCATTGTTAGAGTAATTTTTTCTCCTTCTATTACACCACCAATATTTGCATTTTCGCCTAGAGTACCGTCTGGATTTATGTAACTAATAAGGGAAGTATCAAGACCTTCTAAATCTACAAAAGTATCTCCAGCAGTGCCATCAGCATCTCCACCAATATTTTTAAGTAGACCATCTGTTCCAAAATTTAAGAACGTGCTGTTATAACTAAGTCCCCAATTCATAGTATCTCCACCATTTACAGTTACATTTATTCCGCCTAAGTCATTTCCTGGAATAGTTGTTTCCCATTGATTAGCTGGTAAAAATGGTGCATTTTCATCAGGTACACCATCTACAAGCGGATATCTTGAGTATAAGATTTCTATAGTGTAATAATTTCCTTGAGTGTCATAGAAACTCAAAGTATTTTTTTGTATTGGACTGCTAGTTTCGTTAAAGTTACCTGTAAACTCAATAGTAGTAGTTTGAGATGCTGGTGAATATTGCTTATCACCCTCATAAATATTAATAGGCGATACAACATCTTTTACTATTTTTTGGTTTCCTGGATTTTCAGTATCTTCTATTGCGTTCCAACCACAAACATAACTTCCGTTAGCATCTACTAGATTACCTTCGGCATCTACTTCAAATACCCCTGCTCTAGTAAACGAATAACCATCTACACTTTGTAAAATAAATAATCCATCTCCATCTATCATTAAATCGCTACCATAATCTGTTCTTTGGGCTGCTCCTTGAGTATGTACAGTTACAACAGAACCTATATTAGCTCCTAATCCTACTTGTTGAGCATTAGTTCCTCCAGATACATCAGTTGCACCAGTAGCAGCTGCAAGAGTTTGATTAAAACTATCTTTAAAACTAGTAGAAGACCTTTTAAAACCTACAGTATTTATATTTGCGATATTATTCGAGATAACGTCCATTTTTGTTTGATGGACACGCAAGCCAGAAACACCCGCATACATACTTCGCATCATAATTTTTGTCCCCCTAATATAATATATAATTAATACAAAATTATATTAATTATATATTATTATTTTATTTATTAACGCTTAAGATTAACAAGCTCTTGTATCATTTCATCACTAGTAGTTATAATTTTAGAATTCGCTTGGAAACCTCTTTGAGTTGTTATCATTTCACTAAACTCAAAAGATAAGTCTACGTTTGACATTTCAAGCGCACCTGCTTGTATAGAAGAACCTAAGGCACTTACTTCAAAACCTACTAAATCAAAATCACCTGAGTTATTACTTGCTGCATATGTATTACCACCGATTTTTTCAAGACCCGCTGGGTTTGCAAAATTAGCGATAGATAATTGGTTTAATATTTTTGTTTTACCATTAGAATAAGTAGCACTTATAATACCATTACCATCTATTGAATAACCAGTCATAGCACCAGCTGTATTACCATCTAAAGTTTGAGATGTAAGAGTAACACTTGAATTAAACTGAGTTACATTTGGCATCTCGATAGTAATTTGTTGAGTATTAACTATACCACCTATATTAGCGCTTTCACCTAAAGTTCCATCTGGATTAATATAATAGATTTCAGCTGTATCAACTGCACCTAAAGTTAAAAAAGTGTCACCAGCTGTAGCATCTGTACCATCTACATTTTTTATAAGACCATCTGTACCAAATACTATATGCGAATTTTCAATGTCTATAGTATTCCAACTCATAGTATCTCCACCATTTACAGTTACATTTACTCCACCTAGGTCATTTGTAGGTAAATGCACTGCCCATACGTTTGCATCTAGAAACGGTGAATTTTCATCTACAGAGCCATCATCATTAAGGTCGCTATATCTAGTAAAAGTAAGCTCTAGAGTATAATAATTACCTTGAGTATCATAAAAACTAATTGTGTTCTTTTGAATTGGACTACTAGTTTCATTAAAGTTACCAGTAAACTCAATAGTAGTAGTTTCTGACGCTGGTGAATATTGCTTATCACCTTCATAAATATTAATAGGCGATACAACATCTTTTACTATTTTTTGATTTCCTGGATTTTCAGTATCTTCTACTGCATTCCAACCACATACGTAATTCCCGTTAGCATCTACTAAATTACCATTTGCATCTACCTCAAATACACCAGCTCTCGTAAACGAATAACCATCTACACTTTGTATAATAAAGAATCCATCTCCATCTATCATAAGGTCACTACCATAATCTGTTCTTTGAGCTGCCCCTTGAGTATGTACAGTTACAACAGAACCTACATTTGAGCCCAGACCTACTTGTTGAGCATTAGTCCCCCCAGATACGTCAGTTGCTCCAGTAGCAACCGCAAGAGTTTGGTTGAAACTATCTTTAAAACTAGTAGAAGATCTTTTGAAACCTACTGTATTAATATTTGCTATATTATTAGAAATAACGTCCATTTTTGTTTGGTGTACACGCAGACCTGAAACCCCTGCATACATACTTCTCATCATAATATTTGTCCTGTTATTTAAAATTCAATTTAATTTTAAATAACTTTTCCTTTCTTAATTTTATAATTTAATTTAATTTTTTATTTTATATTTTTTGTTATATATATCTACTATAGTTTCCCCTCTTATCAATCGCTCAAAGA
The DNA here is from genome assembly GCA_044425885.1 of bacterium. Taxonomy (GTDB): domain Bacteria; phylum Bacillota; class Clostridia; order Lachnospirales; family CAG-274; genus Tyzzerella. Next base: position 5,101 of record JAWXUY010000146.1, read on the forward strand.
GGGGGATTG
>JAWXUY010000147.1:0-5109 GCA_044425885.1 bacterium
AGCACCAAGCAGAAAATCCAATATGGTTAGATGTTTTGGGTTTTGAGAATAGTGATGATTTGGTGCAAGAGATGGTTAGTAAAATAAATAAATAAAGATAAGGGATAGGTGATTTTATGAGTAATATAAATAGTTATATAAAAGAAAAGTTTGATATTAACGATAAAGTTTTAGATTTTTGCGCTGTTGCGGAGACGCAAATACTAGAGTTATTTAAAGAGATTGACGAAATAGCGGAGATAAACCAGTATAAAGTTTTGAGCGCTATGCAAAAAAATAAGCTTAGTGATATACATTTTGGTACCACTACTGGTTATGGCTATGATGATATAGGGCGTGATATGGTAGAGCAGATATATAAAGACGTTTTTAATACAGAAGATGCGCTAGTAAGACCACAAATAATATCAGGTACTCACGCTCTTACAGTGGCGCTATTCGGTAATTTAAAATATGGTGACGAGCTTTTGTCTATCGCAGGTGCTCCGTACGACACTCTTGTAGGAGTAATAGGGCACGATAGAGAGACAAAAGGGTCTTTAAGAGAACATGGAGTAAGCTACTCTGAAATGCCTTTAATAAATAAAGATGGCGTTGAGAGGGTGGACATAGATAATATTAAGAATTATATAAACTCTAAAACAAAGCTAGTTACGATACAGCGTTCAAGAGGGTATAGCTATAGACCAAGCTTATGTGTAAGTGAGATTAAAGAGATAATAAAAATAATAAAAGATATTAATAAAAATATAATATGCATGGTAGATAATTGTTATGGGGAATTTGTGGAGATTTTAGAGCCATCGGACGTTGGGGCGGACTTGGTTGTGGGCTCACTCATTAAGAATATAGGGGGAGGTCTAGCTCCAGTAGGGGGCTATATAGTAGGCAAAGAAGAATACGTTGAGAATTGTGCGTTTAGGCTAACAGCACCAGGCTTAGGGAAAGAAGTAGGACCATCACTGGGGATAAGTAGTGCATTTATACAAGGGCTGTTTTTAGCACCTACAGTGGTGGCGAGTAGTTTAAAAGGGGCAATATTTTGCAGTAAAATTTTTGAGAATTTAAATATTAAAGTTTCACCGAACTCTTTTGAGAAACGTTCTGATATAGTGCAAGCTATCCAGATGGAGAACCCAGAGAAAGTAATAGCATTTTGTCAAGGGATTCAAAAAGGAGCTCCTGTAGATAGCTTTGTAGTGCCTGAGCCTTGGGATATGCCAGGATATGACTGCGAAGTAATAATGGCGGCGGGAGCTTTTATTCAAGGAGCTTCTATAGAGCTGAGCGCAGACGCTCCGATAAAGCAACCATACACTGTTTTTATGCAAGGAGGACTAACGTGGTTTCATGCAAAAATAGGCGTGATGCTAGCTATAAACGAGATGTACAACAAAAATCTAATTAAATTTTAATAAACTTTAATAAATTTTAATAAATTTTAATAAAAGCTTAACATCTAAGTTTTATAGACATTAAGCTTTTTATTTTTATATTTATTTAAATATTTTTAAATACGTCTATCATATCTAACTTCTCCCAAGGTAGGTCTAAATCATTTCTTCCGAAGTGACCATACTTGGCAGTTTGCTTGTAGATAGGGCGTTTTAAGTCAAAAGTTTTGATAATAGCAGAAGGTCTTAGGTCAAAATTTTGAGTTATGACTTCGGCTATCTTATCGTCTGGTATGCTTCCAGTCCCGTAAGTATTAACGAGAATAGAGAGAGGCTTAGCTACTCCTATTGCGTAAGCTATTTCTATCTCACATTTAGAGGCTATCCCGCTAGCCACTACGTTTTTGGCAACGTATCTAGCTGCGTATGCCCCAGAGCGGTCAACTTTTGTAGGGTCTTTGCCCGAAAAAGCTCCACCGCCATGACTAGCATATCCGCCATAAGTATCTACGATTATTTTTCTACCAGTTAAGCCACAATCGCCTTGAGGACCGCCTATTACAAATCTACCAGTCGGATTTATATAATATTTAGTGTTCTCGTCTAAAAGCTCTTTAGGGATAACTTGATTTATTACATAATTTTTGATATCTTCACATATTTGCTCGTGAGTAACTTCTTCGCAGTGTTGAGTAGATATTACTATAGAGTCTACACGAATGACTTTATCATCATCATATTCCACTGAAACTTGTCCTTTGCCGTCTGGTCTTAAATATTCTAAAGTCCCATCTTTACGAACTTCAGATAGTCTTTTTGTAAGTTTATGAGCTAAGTATATAGGCATAGGCATAAATTCATCTGTTTCGTTACAAGCAAATCCAAACATCATACCTTGGTCGCCAGCGCCAGTATCTATATTATCGTTATTATCTGAATTACGTGTTTCGAGAGCTTTATCAACGCCTTGAGCAATATCTGGAGATTGTCCTTTTAGAGATGTAAGAACAGCGCAAGTATTGTAGTCAAAGCCTTTTATAGAGCTATCATAACCTATTTCTTTAATTGTATCACGTGCTATTTGGTCTATATCTATGTAGCACTTAGTAGTTATTTCACCAGCTACCATGATTAGTCCAGTAGAGGCGAGAGTCTCGCAAGCTACTCTTGCCTCAGGGTCTTTTGAGAGAATTGCATCTAAAACAGCGTCTGAAATTTGGTCACAGATTTTATCTGGGTGTCCCTCTGTAACTGATTCAGAAGTAAAAAGTCTTTTCATAACGTTTGAAACCTCCTAGTTTTATTGTTTTATTTAGTTAATAAAAAAAGCCTTCAAAGGGCTTTAACTATTATATATTTTAATAATATACAGATGGAATTTAGTGTACTTAAAACCACGCTTTATAATCTCATCATAGGTTATTATCTTACGTTCTATATATAATATTCACTTGATTTCAGTGATATTGATATTATATATAATTTTTTGAAATAAGTCAACCCGATATTAAAAATATAAAAAAATAAACGTTTGAAAAAATTTGATAAAACAAACGATATAGTGTATACTTATGTTAAAATGCAATATAAATATTGTAGAATTACGAATTTGTTATAATCTATTTAGCCAAAGAAAGGAGTTTTATTATGAGTCTTTTAAATTCACTTACACTTTTTGTTGCATTAATAATTATTTATCAATTTATTGTTTCTGTATTTACAATATTATTTAGGTTCACAGGATTACCACAAGAAAAAGCACGGTTTCAAGTAATTTCACTATTAACTGGTTGTGGTTTTACTACTATAGAGAGTGAGATAGCTATATCATCACCTAAGCGAAGAAAGTTAACTCGCTATATTATGATGTTTGGTTATGCGTTTACTGTTACAATTATGTCTGCTTTAGTAAATATATTTTTATCGTTTAATCAATCTGAATTACAGTTGGTGTGGTGGCAATTATCTATTCCATTGATAATACTAATTGTCTTGGAATTACTATGCAAGCACCCCGCTATACAACGATATTTGAATAAGCATATCGAACATATAGCAAGTAAAATTATGTTTGCAAGCAATACAAATCATATTTTATTACTAGATTATATTGGGCATAACGCCATCGCTGAAGTTAATATATATAAAGTTCCTATTGAGTTTCAAAATGTGCCTCTTTATAAGAATGGTTTGAGGGATAACTATGGAATTTTAGTAATTTTAATTGAACACGTAGGAAAAGAAGCTGAAAACGTGCAACCCAACGATATTTTTTATGATGGTGATAAGCTTATTGTTTGTGGTGACTATAATAATATATGTAAAGCTTTTGAGGTTAACCAAGATGGTATTATAGATGAAGAAGAAAATTATATTTAATATTATAATAAATAAATTATTTAAAATAAAAAAACTAGTATATTCAAGTTAAATTTAAAACTCTTATATACTAGTTTTTATTTATTAATCTTTATTTATTAATCTTTATTTATTAATCTTTATTTATTAGTCTTCTAATTAGTCTTCTAATTCAAATTCTAGAATTTGCCCTGTAGTAGCATGGATAGTTATTTCATATTCTTTATTGCCGTTTACCACGTCTAATTCGTATTCATTGTCACCTTTATCGAATTCTATTTTAATTACAGTTCCACCGCCAACTTTATCAAGAGCGATTTGCTTAGCTTGAGCTTCAGAGATGTAAGAAGTAGAAGTGCTAGAATTACTAGAGCCTGTAGAAGTACTAGATTTTTCAACTTCATAATCTGTAATCTGCCCAGTGATAGCATCTATTTCAAGCTCATAAATAGAGTTGTTGTAAGATATTTTAACATCGTATTCGTCACGGTCGTCCCAATCTTTGTCATTGTCGATATCAAGATAAATATAAGTAATAGTACCACCACCAACTTTATCAAGTGCAATTTGCTTAGCTTGAGCTTCAGAGATGTAAGAAGTAGTAGAAGTGCTAGAATTACTAGAGCCTGTAGAAGTGCCAGAATTTTCAACTTCGTACTCTGTAATTTGTCCAGTGATAGCATCTATTTCAAGCTCGTAGATAGAGTTGTTGAAAGAGATTTTAACTTCGTATTCGTCACGGTCGTCCCAATCTTTGTCATTGTCGATATCAAGTTTAATATAAACTACACTACCACCACCAACTTTATCAAGAGCAATTTCTTTAGCTTGAGCTTCAGAGATGTAAGAAGTAGAAGTGCTAGAATTACTAGAGTTGTTGCTAGAGCCTGTAGAAGTACTAGAAGATTTAACTTCGTACTCTGTAACTTGCCCAGTGATAGCATCTATTTCAAGCTCGTAGATAGAGTTGTTGAAAGAGATTTTAACTTCGTACTCGTCACGGTCGTCTTTATCATCATCATCTATATCAAGGTAAATATAAATTACTTCGCCACCACCTACTTTATCAAGAGCAATTTGCTTAGCTTGAGCTTCAGAGATGTAAGAAGTAGTAGAAGTGCTAGAATTACTAGAGCCTGTAGAAGTGCCAGAATTTTCAACTTCGTACTCTGTAACTTGCCCAGTGATAGCATCTATTTCAAGCTCGTAGATAGAGTTGTTGAAAGAGATTTTAACTTCGTATTCGTCACGGTCGTCTTTATCATCATCATCTATATCAAGGTAAATATAAATTACTTCGCCACCGCCAACTTTATCAAGTGCAATTTGCTTAGCTTGTTCTTTAGAAATGTAGCTG
>JAWXUY010000148.1:0-5108 GCA_044425885.1 bacterium
AAGTGTTGGGAGTATAGATGCCAAATTATTATACTCTATCAGACTATGCAAACAATTATTCCTAGCCATATTAACCAATATTGTCTCTGGCATTCTTCCTTTACATTTCATTAACTCAAAATAGTCAATTCATACCCTCTTTACTTCTTCTTCATCTATAGAAAACATAGAAAACCCCTAAGGGCTTTATTTATTATTTCCATATTATTTATAATCTCCTATTTTAATTTTACATTATTTTGCCGTACTGCTCTTTATAAAGTGTTGGGAGTATAGATGCCAAATTATTATACTCTATCAGACTATGCAAACAATTATTCCTAGCCATATTAACCAATATTGTCTCTGGCATTCTTCCTTTACATTTCATTAACTCAAAGTCATCATTTATATATGTTCTTGTAAAGTATCTACTTCTAAACTCAACTCCATCTTCTACTTCTCGTGCAACGTGTATAAAAGTAGTTATTGGCATATTAAAATTACCTACCTGTTTACTCACATTTGCTATATAAGCTCTTGTATTTCTTATATCTAGTCCCAAATCCTTAGGGTCTTTAAAGTCTATCTTCACTACTTCGCTATTTGCTAGGTTAAATCCCTCATCTGGATAATGCGTTTTATTATAATTTCTTATCTTTAAGTCTATACCGCTACTATCTAAATGCTCATTAGGTGCTTCCGCTTTTATTCCATTATGCGCTACTGGACACCATATAGCATATCTTAAATCCTCTAAGCAATGCCAGTTAAACCACCAATCTAACATATCTAAACTTGCATCTTTCATGAACACTTTAGAAGATGCAAATCCTGTTCCATCTTTCATTGAACAGTAACCATTTTCTGCTTTAAGATACCCATCATCAAATATTTTTTGTAGTTCTTCTAATGAAAAATTAAGCGCCAACTCTTTATCTATAGCACCTTGATTAACAATATCTAAGTCTTCTTGTGGTATCTCTGCCATATCTTTATAATAGTATTTAGAATAAGAAAAGTTTTTTTCTCTTGGAGTTAGCTCACGTCTTGGCATAGAGTTTATAAATTCGTTAGTCAAAATCTTTGGGAAAACACTTTTTAATTCGCTAATAGTTTTGATTAATTTCATAATTTTATCCTACCTTTAATTATAATCATATTTATTTTATATTTGTTTATTATAGCAAATTTATATATCAAATACAACAAGTTAGAAGACTAATAAAATTTTATAAAAAATAATTAACAAAAATTTAATATTTAAATCTGGTTTAATTTACAAAAACATCATATTATAATACACTAACCTATAATTTACTGAATATATTATCTTATTACGGCATAAATAACACCGTTTTTTATTAATTTTATATATATTTGATTTTATTAGCTATTCCCAAATATCCCCCTCAAACTTGACCTTTTTTTTATATTATATTATAATATCTTTATAAATTAATATTTTATTTTAAATATTAATTTATGTTAAATGTATAAATATATAAATGTATAATATTAAGCATTAATGTTGGAAAGGTAAAGGGTACATATTATGAAAACAGTTATTCCACAAAATTATATTTCTATTTTAAGTCTTTATGACACGCAAACTGCTATAGGTATTATCCAGCAAAATTTTGCACAGTATTTATCTCGAAATCTAAATTTAAAAAGAGTTTCGGCTCCTTTATTTCTAGATGCCTCTACTGGTCTAAATGATAATTTAAATGGCATTGAAAGACCTGTGCGTTTTGATATTACTTGCACAAACATAGATGGAGAAGTTGTTCATTCTTTAGCCAAATGGAAAAGAATGGCACTTCATCGTTATAGCTTTGAAGTTGGCGAGGGTTTATATACTATGATGAATGCTATACGCCGTGATGAAGATAGTCTTGATTAAACAAAATGTTAGTCAGCATATATAGAAATATGTATGTAAAGACTTTAATAACTACTTGAATTGCTGGAAACCCCTAAAGCTAACTAAACTACAACGCAAAGATGAAATAAGCTTAAACGTGAGAGTAACGAAAGTAAAAAAAATTAGTTAGATGACACAAGGTTAAATCCTAAATGTTAGATTTTGTTTTAGAATTAAAATGGGCAATCAGCAGGTAAGCTCTAACTAGATTTTAAATCTAAAGGAGAAACTTCAACGACTATTTCTCGAGAGAGGAAGTACACTGCAAGCGATAGGTAGTGGAAGTGGGTAGTGCCTTAGTAGATAAAGCTAAAGGATAAGATATAGTCTGTGCTTATACGAAAGTATAAGAAGTTTATTATAAATTTATTTATATGAGAACTGCGTAAAGAGTAGCGTTTTTGCGTGAACAAGAATTTTCAAATAACAGAATTTGCATTCGGTTTACGTTGACCAATGGGACTGGGAAAAAATAATCTCTCTAGAAGATAGAAACTTAGAAACTTTAAAGCAAACAGTTCAAAATATAGTTGACGCTGTATGCGACACTCTAGATGATATCAAAGAGAAATATCCCACTTTAAAAACAAATATTAAAAGAGAAGTTACTTTTGTAACAACACAAGAATTAGAAGATAAATTTCCGAGTTTAACTCCTAAAGAGCGTGAGAACGCATTTCTTAAAGAACATAAGACAGCATTCGTAATGCAAATAGGGGGAGCATTAAAATCGGGTGAGAAACATGATGGTAGAGCGCCAGACTACGATGACTGGAGCTTAAATGGCGATATATTATTTTACAACGAAGTACTCGATGTGGCATTTGAGCTATCATCTATGGGAATTCGTGTTAGCCCTGAATCTCTTGACGAACAATTAAAGCTTGCAAATTGTGATGATAGAAGGGATTTAAAATTTCATAAAATGCTCCTAAATAACGAACTGCCATATACTATAGGCGGAGGTATCGGACAATCAAGACTATGTATGCTTTTACTTGGCAAATGTCATATAGGGGAAGTACAATCTTCTATTTGGGACGAGTTCACTGTGAATACATGTAAAGATGCTGGAATAGTTTTGTTGTAAAATTTTAAAAGAGCTTAAAATAGTTTATTTTGTTTAGTTTATTATTTACAAGATTATGAATTTAATATATAATTATATTAAAATAAAATAAATTATATATATATAACTCGAAAGGAATTTTAAATTTATGAAATTAGGTATTGTAGGTCTTCCAAATGTTGGAAAAAGCACGCTTTTTAACTCACTTACTCAAGGAGGGGCTGAGTCTGCTAATTACCCTTTTTGTACTATCGACCCAAATGTTGGTATAGTAACTGTGCCAGACCCTCGACTAGAAGAACTTAGAAAAATATATGACTCTAAAAAAGTATTACCTGCTGTTATAGAATTTGTTGATATAGCTGGACTTGTAAAAGGAGCTAGTAAAGGAGAAGGTCTTGGTAATAAGTTTTTATCACATATTAGGGAAGTTGACGCTATTGTGCACGTTGTAAGATGCTTTGAAGATGGAAATATTATACACGTTGACGGAGCTGTAAACCCTATTAGAGATATCGAAACTATTAACCTCGAGCTTATCTTCTCAGACCTTGATATAGTAGAGAAAAGACATTCTAAAACAGCTAAACTTGCTAAAAACGATAAATCTTTACAAAAAGAACTTAGCGTGCTTGAAATTCTTAAAGAAAAGCTTGAAGAAGGCTTATCAGTAAGAAATATAGAATTTGATGACGAAGAAGAACAAGAGATAGTAGCAGAGCTTAATTTATTAACTAGCAAGCCAGTTTTATACTCTACAAACGTTTGTGAAGATGAACTTGCCGATGATGCTTCTAACAACGAGTTTGTTAATAAAGTGCGTGAGCTTGCAAAATCTGAACAGGCAGAAGTATTTGTTGTTTGCGCCAAAATCGAAGAAGAAATAGCTGAACTAGATGAAGACGAGAAAAAAGAGTTTTTAGAAGACTTAGGGTGTGAGACTAGTGGGCTTGATAGACTAGTTAGCGCAAGCTACTCTTTATTAGGGCTTATCAGCTACTTAACTGCTGGTCCTCAAGAAGTACGTGCTTGGACTATCACTAGAGGGACTAAAGCCCCTGGAGCAGCTGGAAAAATACATTCAGACTTTGAAAAAGGATTTATACGTGCTGAAACAGTGGCTTATGATGATTTAGTTAGACTTGGAACTATTGCCCTAGCTAAAGAACAAGGTTTGGTGCGTAGTGAAGGTAAGGAATACGTAGTAAAAGATGGAGATGTAATACTTTTTAGATTTAACGTCTAAAATTAATTTATAAAATAAATATTATAAAATTATAATTAAAAATTAAAAATTAAAAAGGAGAATTAATATGCAAGACTTAAAAAATAGTATTATCGACTGGATTAAAGATTATTTTAATGAAAATGCTGACGCTGACGGAGCTATAATCGGGCTTAGTGGCGGTAAAGACTCTAGCGTTGTTTCTAAACTTCTTGTTGAAGCGCTTGGCAAAGACAAAGTTTTTGGTGTTTTAATGCCTAATGGTGTTCAAAAAGACATGCACGACTCTCTTAAACTTGTTGAGTTTCTTGGAATAGATTATCAAATAGTTAATATTCAAGATGCTTATAACGGTATTATAAATGCTATCGGTGAAGAAAGTTTATCTAAGCAAGGCAAAATTAATATATCACCACGTATACGTATGACTACTCTTTATGCTATAGCATCTAGTAAAAATTATAGAGTTGCTGGAACTGGCAATAAATCTGAAGGTTTCGTTGGTTATACTACTAAATGGGGCGATAATGCTCATGATTTTAATCCTATCGCTTCTCTAAATACTGAAGAAGTAATGGCTCTTGGTGATGCTCTTGGTTTACCTTATGAGCTCGCTCATAAAACGCCAAGCGATGGTATTTCTGGACTTAGTGATGAAGATAATCTCGGGTTTACTTACAAGCAAATAAATACTTTTATGGCTGATGGCTCTACTGGTGATGCTGAATTAGACAAAAAAATCTCTGAAACAAACAAGAGAAATCTACACAAAACTCACCCTATACCATTTTTTCAAAAATAATATAAATAATATTTTATAAAACAAAAATAAAATCCCCCTTGCTAAAGCAAGGGGGATTTTATTTTATTTATTTTTTAATTTTAATTATCTTACTACACGAGCTTTA
>JAWXUY010000002.1:0-26722 GCA_044425885.1 bacterium
GAACGCTTGTCCAAAGTTTAAATCAAAAAACGGAAAAGAGTTAAAAACAAGTATATAAAAAGTGTTGAGTTAAAGCAAGTGCGTTTGTTATAAAATTTAAATGTTTGATATTAATATTAATTGAAAAAATAAAAAAAGTATTAATAATAAAAAAATAAAATAAAACTAATAATATATTTTAATTTTGTAGGGGTGTGGTCAAATGGCATGACAGAGGTCTCCAAAACCTTTAGTGAGGGTTCGATTCCTTCCACCCCTGTTTAAGTAAGATTTTTGGTTTTATTTTTTTTGTTATATAAAATATAAATAATATTAAAATTATTAAAAAAGGATATTATATGATAATGTATATTATTAAAAAATCAAGTGTAAGAAAGTTTAAACGTGTAGGATTTAAATATTTATTATTTATTTTGTGTGTTTTAGGTTTGTTATTTATTTTTTTTAACAGTGTGAATTATAATATAAAACAAAGTGAAATTAGTTTTGATAATTTTAAATATGTAGAGGTTATCAAGGGCAATGCTCAGGGCTTCATTGGTGATAAATTCCAAACTGCTTTTTTTAAGTTTATTGTAAAAGACATAGAGTTTATAGATGATTATGAGGGTTACAAGCCACAAAAAAATAATCAGCTTATAGATGCTATTATAACTTTTGAAAATACTAATATTTATGATGAAAGCCAGATGATGTTTAGAAATGATTTTCAAATTCAGTGGCATAATATAGAATATGATTTTATGCATGGAAAGAATTTTTCTTATGGGTTAGATATTGAAAATTCTGATGCGATATTTCCAGTTGAGTTTGAACAGGATAAAAATAAAAAAAATACTTTTCATATAGTATATGAAGTGCCCATAGAGGCAGATACTTTCTCTATTAGTTATCTAGAAAAGTTTGATGATGGTACGCAGTATGGTAGAGCAGGAAATGCTTTTTGGGTATATTTTAAAAAATAATTCTAAATAAAAAAAAAGCCTATATTTATTATAAATACAGGCTTTTTAAAATCTAAAATTTTATTTTATATTTTTAAATTAGTAGCATCCACAACCACATGAGCTACATGAACCACAACCGCATGACCCTCCGTTTCCGCCTAGTCCACCTAAATTACAACTACATTCTGAATTAGAATTAGAATTAGAATTATTATTGTTATTATTAGTGTTAGAGTCATGAGGGATATTTCCGCTTACTCCAGCTAAAAATTCTGGTTTTTGAGGTGGTGCAAAAATATCCATAGGGAAGTCTAAACTGTCGAAGAATTCACAAGGGTTAAGAGGTGAGATATCCTCGCATTCTTTAGGAATACAGAAACCTTTTGATAAAACAGAAAGGTTTACAAGTCTGAATAATTTAATAATAGTAAATAGTCCGATAGTAACGCAAACTTCTACTGGTTCTACAGCCTCGTCATTACAGCAGCCTCTTGTGCTATATTTTAATTCTGTTCCGAGTGCAATAGCTTTAGATTCTACAAGAACAAAAGGGTCTGAATTTAATTCAGTGCCGTTTGAGCCATGATGCCCTAAAAGGTCAGTAGAAATAGAAATTTCTGTCCCAACTGAGCCAAAAAGTGTAACTTTCTTAGTATAAATGCTATTAGCACAAATTCTACCTATTATAGTTCCGTCAGCCTCTCTAAAAACAAGGCTATATACAAACACGTATTTTAAAGTTATATCCCAAAAGCCGTTCTTAAAAGAATTTGGCTCTTTATCTGATACAATAACTTTTTTTACTTTTAAATTTTCCATTGAAACGCTAGCAGCGTTTGAAGGTGGGTCTATAATATCCCCTTCTTGGATAGTCTTATTGCCAAGATGTGTAAAACATTCTGCTCTAGCAGGTCCTAAAGCATCACATGTAAGGCAGTCTTGTTGACTAGAGTGCAAAAAAATACAACTTAAATTTAAAAATATTTATAGTTATTATTTAATTATTTAATTATTTAATTATTAGTTAGTTATTAACAGACTTTTTTTAGAATTAATAATTTTTGATTTGGATAAATTAAGTCTGGATTCTCAAGGTCGTTTATTTTTAAAATGTCGTCGATAGTTGTATTAAACTGTTTTGAAAGATTCCAAAGAGTATCTCCGTGTTGGACTATGTAGATCGTCATACTGGAGATATTATTTAAGAAGTCAACATTTATGTCTTCTACCAGAGCTTCTGTCATAAATGCTAAATCTCGCTCGTCTATTACAAAAGTATCAAAATTTACACTGCTTCTTATTTCAAGCTCTTTTTCAGATAGCATATTTACGCTTACGTGTTCAAGATTAAGTTTTATATCGGTGATAGTTTGAGGAGTAGCGCCTTTTGTTTCTATTAGCTGGCTATAAGGAATAATGGCGTCGATAGAGTTAATAGGGTAGTCATCATTGTTGGTGATATATAATATTTTGCATTCTATAACGCCCTCAGCCATTACTTTATCATCTAGAAGATGTATATTATCGAGGATAGGCTTGCCAGACGCTTTTAAAACTTGCATTATTTTAGGAGCGTCGTCATCTATTAGAACAACGTCTTTAATAATAGCTTGGTTTTTATTTTTGCAAATTAAGTAAGGGTAAGTTTGAGAAGTTTTTTCAAAAGAGAGTGATTTACTAAGGCAATAAGCGTCTTCTAAAAACTCCATTTCTTCTTCGTAAGTGATTTTGACGTTACAACCGATATATATATCAAGCTCTATCATACGATCTTCGCCGTCATCGTTTTGAGTAATCTCTATAGTTTTACTTTGTATATCAAGAAATATATCAGCGAACATACCTTCTTCTGCCCCCATAGTTTCTATTGAGCCGTTAAATGGTATATCCTGCTCGAAGTAAGTAATAATATCCGTGTCTTCCTCGCCTTTATAAAGGATTCCAACTTTTACATCACCGCTTACTGATATTTTATCAAGCGAGAGTCTAACGTCTTTATTAGATATATTTAAATTAACATCTAGTATTTCTTTTATGTTTGGTCGGTTAGAAGAAATTTCTAATTCGTCTTTTATGTTAAACCTATCAAATTTAGAGCAAACAAGTTTATTGATTTTAATATTAGATTTTTTTACGTGACAATTTTCTAGCTGGTCTATGCTAGAGATTGCGTCAAAATCTTCTTTGCCCATTACTTCAGCGCATATATCAAGAATAGCTCTAAAGCTTACTTTTCTGTCATTTATAAGCTTGTAATCAAGATTTGTGATAGAGCAAGAAGCAAATACAGTCATATCACTATTAATATTCTCCATATTGATAAAATCGTTTATAGGATAAGATGTGCTCATATTAAAAATAGCTTTATCATCGGATTTAGATATAAAAAGTACATTTATATCAAGGTTACCTTTAATAGCGAGCTTGTCATTGAGAATATCCTTGTTGTCTATGTAGGCAGAAGCGTTAGCTTCAAGAAGCCTGTCTATATCTGGCTTAGAGTCCGATACGATTATGTCACCCTCTATAAGTATTTGATTGATTTCTCTACCTATTTTTTTATCAATAGAGATATTTTTTTTAATAATTTCCATTTTTTACTAAAACCTCCTGTTAAATATAAATTAATAAGTGTTAATAATATTTTAATATAAATAAAATAAAACCTTCAAATATATTAAATAAATATAAATAAATATATATATAAAAATATATGAGAAAGTTTATAAAATATGCAGGAAAATTAAAAATAAATACTAGATTAATATTAAAAATCATTTTAATTTTTATATAAAATACCTTTTGCAGGTATAGTATTAACCTTATATTTTTCTAACTGTTTTTGACTGCTCAATTCTGTAGTAACTACTTCTAAATGCATATTAACGCTTTTTTTAGCTTTAGTTTTAGGTAAAGCCAATATTTGAACACCCTGTGAACTTTTGGTAGACTGTTCTTCTATCAAAGACGTATTTAATAAAATAGCTTTATCATTGTAATTTACAAAAATATTTGAGTCACGCTCTAATACTAATAAACTACTTAGAGTGCTCTTGTTACTAAAAGCACTTACTAATTTTTTTCTATTAGATTTATAAAGACTTAGAGATACTTTAGTTACTTTGCCATTATCAAAAGCAAATAAGATAAAACCGTTATAAGAAGAAGTAGTAGCGAAAGCTAGTATTTTTTCGTCATCTTTAAGATTTAGAATATTATTTAAATAGTGCCCGATGGAGCTTACTTTTGTATCTGGGATTTCGTGAAGCTTTAATTTATAGACATTTTGCTTATCAGAAAAAAAGAGAATTTCACACTTATTAGTGGTTTCTTTTTGGAACAAAATAAAATCCGACTCTTTTAGCTTATGTTCGCCCGATGACCTAAGAGAACTTAACGACACTTTTTTAAAATAGTTTTCATTAGTTAAAAATAACATTACACTATAATCATCTATAAAGTCCTCTCTAAGTAGAGTAGGGATTTCTTCTTGTAGAATAGTTGTTTTACGCTTAGAATTATAGCTTTTAGATATATTAGAAAGCTCATCACATATAATATCTTTTATAAGCTCTGGATTTTTATAGATTTTGGTAAGGTCTAGAATTTCTTGATTTAGAGTTGAAAGCTCGAGTGTTTTTGAGGTAAGATACTCTTTATTTAGGTTTCTCAGCCTTATATCACAGATATATTCTGCCTGCTTCGAGTCCAGACCGAATTCCTGCTCTAAATTAGGTATAACAAGCGAGTCTTTTTCAGTGTCTCTTATAATAGAGATAGCCTTGTCAATATTATTTAATATTTTAGATAGACCACTTAATAGATGATGCCTTTCTTTCTTTTTGTTTAGGTCAAAAGCTGTCTGCCTTTTGACGCATTCTATTCTAAAATCTAGCCAATTTTGGAGTATAGGTCTTATTCCGAGAGTTTGTGGAACACCATTTATTAAAATATTAAAGTTGCAACTAAAAGTATCCATTAGGGGGGTCATGGAGAAAAGCTTTCTCATTAATAATTCTGGATCAGCATTGCGCTTTATATCAATAGTTATTTTCAGACCATTTTTGTCAGTTTCGTTTCGGACATCGTTTATTTCTTTTATTTTGTTAGACTTAACAAGAAAAATAATCTTGTCTATTATAGCCTCTATAGTGGTAGTATAAGGTATTTCATAAATTTCTATTAGGCTATTTTTCTTGTCATATAAATACTTTCCCCTTAGCTTAAAACTACCTCTACCAGTCTCATATATAGTCTCCAAATCTTTTTGATTATATACAAGCTCACCACCTGTTGGAAAATCTGGAGCTTTTAGATATTTTATAATATTTATATTAGGGTCTTTGATGAACTTAATGGTGGTAGTGCATACTTCTTTTAGATTAAAGCTACATATGGAGCTTGCCATACTTACTGCTATACCTTGGTTATTTGTTACAAGTATGTTAGGGAAAGTAGTAGGAAATAGCACTGGTTCTTGTTCTTTACCATCATAATTATCTACAAAGTCGACTGTATTTTTTTCTATGTTTTTAAAAATTTCGTTGCATATAGGAGCAAGCTTTACTTCAGTGTATCGAGAGGCTGCAAAAGACATATCTTTTGAGAAGTGCTTGCCAAAGTTTCCTTTTGAGTCTATAAAAGGCGTTAAAAGAGATTCGTTTCCACGAGTAAGTCTTACTAGAGTTTCATATATAGCGGAGTCACCATGAGGATTAAGCTTCATAGTTTGTCCAACAACATTAGTTGACTTTGTTCGGTCTTTGGATAATAAGCCCATCTTATACATAGTGTATAAAAGCTTTCTATGAGATGGCTTAAACCCATCTATTTCTGGTATTGCCCTTGAAATAATAACGCTCATAGCATAAGGCATATAGTTGATTTCTAGTGTTTTTGTAATAGGTTGCTTAATGTAATTATTGATAAAATTCATCTCCTTATTTAAAAATAAAATATATTAAATTAAATTAAATTAAATATCAGCTAAGTCTATATACTTATGACCATACTGTTTTATATAGTCTTTTCTGCCATTTAGATTATCACCTAGTAATATTTCAAACATTTCTTTAGTACGTTTAGCTTCTTCTGGCATAATTAAAACTAATTTTCTAGTTTTTGGATTCATAGTAGTTTGCCACATCATCTCTGGCTCGTTTTCACCAAGACCTTTAGAACGCTGTAGCTTATAAGCTTTGCCTTCTTGATTTAACTTATTTGTTATATCCACCTTTTCTTTTTCAGAATAAGCAAAGAAAGTTTTTTTGTTAGAAGTGATTTCATATAGAGGTGACTCAGCTATAAAAACTTTTTTTTCTTCTATAAGAGTAGGAGCTAGAGTATAGAGCATAGTTAAAATAAGGGTTCTTATTTGAAAACCATCAACGTCTGCATCTGTACATATTATAATCTTATCCCATCTTAAATTATTTAGGTCAAAACTATTTAAATCTTTATTATGTTTTGTATTAAGCTCTACCCCACAGCCAAGCACTTTTAATAAGTCCGTGATTATATCGCTATTAAAGATTTTGTCATAGTTTGCTTTTAGACAATTTAGTATCTTACCACGTACAGGCATAATGCCTTGAAATTCAGCATCTCGTCCTTGCATACAAGCCCCAAGAGCAGAGTCGCCCTCTACTATATAAATCTCTCTTTTAGACACATCTTTAGAGCGACAATTTACAAACTTATCCACTCTATTTGTCATATCAATATTACCAGTTAGCTTTTTCTTGATATTAAATCTAGTTTTTTCAGCTGTCTCACGACTTCGTTTATTAATAAGTATTTGGTTTGCCATCTTATCAGCATCGGATTTATTTTCTATAAAATATATTTCTAACTGCTCTTTAAAAAAGTCAGTGATTGCATCTTGTATAAACTTATTAGTAATAGCTTTTTTGGTTTGGTTTTCATAGCTTGTTTGGGTAGAAAAAGAATTGATAACTATAATAAGACTATCTTCTATATCTGAAAAAATTATTTTTTTCTCGTCTTTTTTATATAAGTTATTAAGTTTGATATATTTATCTATGGCGTGAATAAATGCGGACTTAACTGCTTTATCTGGAGAACCTCCATGCTCTAAATAGCTAGAATTATGATAATATTGTGCTATAGAGAGTTCGTTGCTAAAACAAAAAACAGTTTCAAATTTTAGTTTATACTCATCTTTATCTTGACGGTCTTTCCCTTTTGTTTCGTGACTATAGTACATAGGCTCTGTTATATTAGCACCTAATGCCAGTTCTTTTATATAGTCTTTTATTCCGTTTTCATAACAAAAGAATGTAGTTTCGTTAGATGCTTCGTTAAAAAATTCAAATTTTAGACCTGCATTAACTACGCATTGACGTTTTAATATTTCTTTAAAGTATTCTACTGGAATATTAATATCCGTAAATACTTCGTTATCTGGCAACCAATGTATTTTAGTGCCTGTTATATTATTACTTTTGCTAAGAGGATCTTTCTTTAATCCTCCTATATTTATGCCTTTCTCAAAGTGTAAATCAAACTTATAATTATCTCTAGTTATAGTGACATTCATATATTTAGAGCTATACTGCGTTGAGCAAAGTCCTAAACCATTTAACCCTAAACTAAACTCATAATTCTCACCAGTGTTATTTAAGTATTTTCCACCAGCGTATAACTCGCAAAATAAAAGTTCCCAATTAAAGCGTTCTTCTTTTTGGTTATAGTCAACAGGTATACCTCGACCATTGTCTTCTATACAAATAGAGTTATCTTTAAAATAAGAAACTTTTATAGTTTTTCCGTAACCTTCTCTAGCTTCATCTATAGAATTAGATAGTATTTCAAAGAAAGAGTGCTGACAACCTAGTATTCCATCTGAGCCAAAAATCACAGCTGGTCTAAGTCTAACACGGTCAGCACCTTTTAAAGAAGTTATACTTTCATTATTGTAAGAAGAAACTTCGAGAGAGCTTTTTTTATTAGTATTCATAAATTAGGGGCGATAAATCTACCTTTTGTGGGATAGTCTAAAAAAGCCCTTTTCACCTCTCTTTTTAATATTTAATATTTAATATTTAAATGTTCTTTAATATCTACTCTTTTACTACCTTTTTATAAATTTATAACTTAACAAGTATTTATTTCTTAATTTTAAAATAAATATCTTAACCCAACATATCCCATAATACAGTCTGTAATATGAGGATATTCAACGGTTTTTTATATATTCACATACTCACTTAGTTTACGTGATATTAATATAATACATAACTTTTTTATAAAAGTCAATAAATATATAAAAAAGGAATTTAATTAAATAATTTAATTAGCTACATCATTTTGCTCCATATTATAGCCAGATTATAGATTAGTATACTTCAAATTAAATAGGTTTTTGAAATAATACTTGAATATTTTATTGAAATATATTATACTTATTTTAAAAATAAAATATTAGTTATAAAATAAATAGGTGTTATTAATAATGTTAAAACAACAAGAACAACATAAACAAGAAGATAAGCAGTTATATAACCAATACTCTAGTTATTTAAAGAGTATTTATAATCAAAAAGTATATAAACTTCCAGTCTCACTTAAAGCCTCAGGTTGTCCTAATAGAGATGGTAATATATCATATGGCGGTTGTACTTATTGTGGTGAAGAAGGGGTAGGGTTTGAAAATCTTTCAGCTGAGCTAACCGTTGAGGAGCAGTTACTTAAAAATAAGGAGTTTATTACTAAAAAGTATAAAGCTAGTAAATTTATAGCGTATTTTCAGAGCTACTCTAATACTTATATGCCGTTTGATTTATTTAAAAAATACGTTAACCAAGTGCTTTTGGTTTCAGATATAGTGGAGATATCTATATCAACTAGACCAGACTGCATAAACTCTTTATACCTTGATTTTCTTAAAGAGTTTAAAGAGGCTAGCAATATTAATATTACGATAGAGCTTGGCTTACAGACCTCTAACTATAAGTCTTTAAACAAGATTAATAGAGGGCACACTTTAGCAGAATATATAGAGGCTTGTAATTTAATAAAGAGCTATGATTTTGATATATGTACTCATGTTATTTTAAATTTACCTTGGGATACGATAGAAGATACGATAGAAACTGCTAAAATTATATCTGTCCTTAAATCCGACTCTGTAAAGCTACATGCTCTTTATATAGAAAAAAACACGGCTTTAGCGAAGCAATACTTAAATAATGAGTTTACTATGTTGCCATTAGAGGACTATATTTTAAAAGTAGTAACTTTTTTGGAGTATCTAAGCCCAGATATAGCGATACAACGTCTAATAGGTAGAGCTCCAGAAGAATTTACGCTATTCTCTAATTGGGGAATGAGTTGGTGGAAGATTAAAGACCTAATAGAAGAAAAAATGATTAAAGAGGGGCGTTACCAAGGTAGACTATTTAATTATAAGGGTGGTAAGCCTCTAGAAGTTTTTTAATAATAATATAATAATAATAATAATATAAATTTAAATTTAAATTTAAAAGGAGAATTTTTTATGCGTTTTATTTCTGATTTAAAAGTAGAGGAAAAAGTAGTAGAGCATTATCTTTGTAAAAGTAAGCAAAGCTTGAAGACTCAAGCTGGTAAAAACTACTTATCTATTGTGTTGCAAGATAAAACTGGTACGATTAATGGTAAAGTTTGGGAGCTTAATAAACAAATACAAAGTTTTGAAGAAGGCGATTTTATTAAAATAGATGCCATTGTAAATTCTTATCGAAACGAAAACCAGCTTAGTATAAGACAAATTAGAAAAAGTTCTGAAGGTGAGTATGACCCTTCGGATTATATACCTGTTACAGATAAAGATATTAATTTACTATATGAACAACTTGTAGCTTTGATATCTACTATTAAAAATACTCATATGTCACAGCTATTATCAAATATATATATTAATAATAAAGAAATCGTTAAAATATTTAAATCACATTCCGCAGCAAAAACTATGCATCATAACTATCTAGGGGGTCTTATAGAACATACTATATCTGTAGCTCAAATCTGTGATTTCCTAGCTTCTCAATATGATTATATAAATCGTGATTTATTAATAACTTCGGCTTTCTTACATGATATTGGTAAAATATATGAGTTATCTCCTTTCCCTGAAAATGATTACACTGATGATGGTAATCTTCTTGGACATATAGTAATGGGAGTTGAGTTTATTAATAGTGAAGCATCTAAAATAGATGGGTTTCCTCACAAGCTTTTATCTTTACTTAAGCATTCTATCTTATCACATCATGGTATTTATGAGTATGGCTCTCCTAAACGTCCTAAAATTATGGAGGCTTTTTTATTACATCATGCCGACTCTATAGATGCTAAAATCAAAATATATCATGATGTTATAAAAGACAACAAAACTGCTTCCAATTGGGCTGGCTATAATAAAACTATGGAGCACAATATTAGAAATTCTAATTTCTAGTATTATTTAAATGCAACTAAAATAAGTGCTAGCACAAACACTAATAAAGGATATTATATTTTATGAATTCAAATAACAAATCTCCTCTACAAAAAAATCAAGAGCTTGAAGTAGAGGTAGTAGATTTAGGCATTAATGCTGAAGGCATTGCCAAGCTCGATAATTTCACTATATTTATACCTTTCGCCTTACCTCTTGAGCGTGTGCGTATTAAAATAATTAAACTTAAAAAAAATTATGCAATAGCCAAGCTTCTAGATATTTTAACTCCTTCTCCTCACAGAGTAGAGCCTTCTTGTCCTTACTTCATGAAGTGTGGAGGGTGTAATCTTCTACATCTTGAGTATTCTCAGCAGTTGATTTTTAAGGCTAATCTTATCAAGGCTAATCTATTTAAAATTGCCAAGTTATCTACTAGTAGTGATACTGATAGTAGTATTAGCAGTGTTGGTAGTATTGAGGTATTGCCGACTATTGGCATGGAGAACCCTCTATTTTACAGAAACAAAGCCAGTCTACCTATTAGAGCTAATATCTCTAGTACTGGCTATTCTACTGGGTTTTTTAAGTCTCGTTCGCATTCTATTGTAGAAATTTCTAATTGTCTTCTTCATAGCAATATTAACGATATTGTAATTGCGTTATTAAAGCGTTTTATACATATTTCAGCTATATCTATATTTAATGAAAAAGATAATTCTGGTATTCTTAAGCATATTATTACTCGTTTGAATCACAAAAATCAACTCATGATTATACTTGTACTTAATACCAACTCTAACTCCAATTATATGCTAGAAAATTCTAAAAAATTCCAAGATATTCTCGCTGACCTCATCTTTAACAGTCATGCTATCGAGGTAGTATCTATTATTTTTAATTTTAATACTCTTAACAACAATGTTATACTTGGTGACAAGTTTATCTCTATTTATGGTGCAGATTATATACAAGATGAAATTAATGGCATAGCTTACAACATATCTCCTATTTCTTTCTTTCAAGTTAATCGTTCGCAAACTGCTATATTATATAGTATTATATTAGATTTATTAGATACTCTAAATCTAAATCCTAATACTTCTATCGTTTTTGATTTATATTGTGGTATTGGTACAATTACTCTCGCTATCGCTTCTAAAGTAAAATTTGCTTACGGGGTAGAAGTTGTTAATTCTGCTATAAATAGTGCCAATCAAAATGCTATATTAAACAATATATCTAATGTAGAGTTTATTTGTGGTAAGTCCGAAGATGTCATATTCTCGCTTATCCAAAATCGTAGCATTATTCCAGACCTTATTATATTAGACCCGCCTCGTAAAGGTTGTGATTCTGAATTAATTTCTTCTATTATATGTAGTCAAATTAAAAGCATAATTTACGTATCTTGTGATAATGCTACTTTCTCTCGTGACCTTAGTATATTACAAGAGCAAGGGTATGAGTTATCTTATATTCAGCCCTTAGATATGTTCCCTCTTACTTATCATGTAGAGCTTATTGCTCTTATTCAAAAAAAAATATAGCCTAAAAATAACCCTATTTTAGGTTATTATAACTATTTATATTACAATAATATTACAAATTAAAAAAAAGCTTGCTAATATTTTTACTATATGATATTATATACCCATAGCAATCCTCTTTTGAGCGACTAGGATAGTTATACATTTAAAATATTTACTTGAAAATTTCGCAATGTGGCGTAGCTTTATCTTTATAGAGGGGTAAGGCGTAGTATCCAAAAAAACACTTGCAAACACTTATTTATTATGTTATAATAAGTAAACGTCTTGAAACAGATGTGGTATATATTATGCTTATCTTTGATTATTATCTTGGAAGTTTCAAACACACATACACAAAAACACTTGCCAAATATATATTTGGTATGATAAAATAAGTAAGCGTCTCAAATTCTAGAATTTAGTCGTGAGCTATTAGCTAAACTACCCTCCTATAATTGGGTAGAGACGCACACACACATAAATCAAAAATACAAAAAAATATAAAATATTACAAAAAAAATAGCAGTAGCAAAAAAATACAAAAATACGTTGAATTGAAATAAAAATACAAAAATACAAAAATACAAAAATACGAAGTTGAATTGAATTGAAATAACAAAAAAATACGAAAAACATTGAAAAAATTGAAATCAAAGCAACAAATGTAAGTTAGTCTTTAGGGTATATGCGTTTAGTAGAGTGAATGTATTAAACTCAGCAGGATAACTTATTAAAGCAACATTGCAACAAATAGTTAATATAAAAATGAATATAAACGAATAAAATATAATTTTTTATAACTTAGCTCTTTATTTATAAAGTGCTAAATTTTAAAAAGTATTAAATTGTGTTAAAGGCAACAAAAATTGAAAATTGAAATTGTTCTATTAATTTTTAAAAGTAGTCGTTATGAGAGGCTTCTTACTGATTAATAACAAATTAAAACTTACAGTATTAATCTAGCGAGTAGTCGTTATGAGAGGCTTCTTGCTTGGTTGATACTATTATATTAAATATTGAAAATATAAAAATATGAAAGGAAAAGCTACTAAAACTATTAATTAAAGTAATTTATATTAGTGGTATTTATTTAGTAGCAGGAAAAATATAATGAAAAGAAAAATAGCTATATTAATGGCGAGTATGATGGCTCTTACGGCGCCGATGAATGCTTTTGCAGCTTATTTTGTTAGTCCAAGTGCACAAAGTTCTTCTAGAGAAATTGTTGATGGAAGTGTTCTTGGGAGTATTCAAAGAGTTACAATACCATTAGAATATGATGGAGATAATATTAAAAAGGGTCACAGCTTGACTTTAACTCTTACAAATGCTTTATTTAATAGTGATACAGAAGAATATCACTATTGGGGTGAAAAAGGACTAAATACAGCCACTGATATCGAAAATTACTATAAAGAAGGAGTTAAGCTTCAAGTAACTATAGTAAATTCTGGTACTAGTAGTACTAGTAAAAATGTTGTACTTGAACTTGAGTATGATGAAGCTACTGATGATAATGTAGCGGAAATAATTCTTGAAAAATTAGAAGAAGACTATGCTGATGATTGTGTGAACTTCATAACAACTACTACTTCAACTGAAGTAGAAGAAGTAGAAGGTACTCAAGATGAAACTACTCAAGATGAAACTACTGGAGAAACTTCTAATGATACTACTGGTGAAGTAGAAGAAACTGCTGATGGAACTGAAGAAGCTCAAGAAGAAGCTCAAGAAGAAGCTCAAGAAGATGTTCAATTAGAAGAAGAATTAGAAGTTGTTTCTGAAGAAGTTCAAGTTGTTTCAGAAGTTATGACGATTGCTAGTAATAACTGGAATGATATATTCGAAGCAAGTGAAAGTTCACTTACCCTTAAAAGTGGTACTAAAGTAGAAGAAGTTAAATTAGAATGGCTTGCAGACGACATAATTGAAGAAAGAAATGTTGGTATACCTTATACTATTGATATCACAGATGGCGAAGATGAAGCTACAGTAAATATGATTTTTGATGTATATGAAAATGATGACGATAAATTCGAAATAAAAGTGTTTAAAGATGTAAAAACTAGCTTAAGTGTAAAAGATGGTACTTTAATTGGAGATTCTATTTATGGTGATGTGACTTTAGAGTTTGATAAGTATGATGATTTAATAATCAACTTTCAAGGTATAAAAGGTGATCTTGATGATGAAGATGACGATGTAAATGTAACTATTTCAGAAAATGAAGGTAGTCTTTTAGATGGCGAAGAATATGAAATTCGTTTAGCAGCCGGTTTCGGAAGCTATGTAGAAACTAAGCTTAGTGTAAGTGCGCTTGGTTTCACAGATGAATTATATTTAGAAGAAACTAGTTTTAAAATAACTGAAGTGTCTCCTACTAGTTTTGAAAAACAAGGGACTGTAAGATTAGCTCTTAATTCTGGATTTAACTTTAGTGATGAGAATACATTTGGTGATGAAGAAACTGTTATAGGTTATGCAATTCTTAATGGTGATGACAATGATAAAGCGGAAGTTACTATAGGATCTAATAAAAGATATGCAAGTTTTGACTTAGGTGAATTTGAAAATAAAACAAAATCTGGAACAGATTTAGATTATATAACATTTGAAGATTTAGTTATAGTTCCAACTAGCGATAGCGTATCAGGAGATGTGACGATTGAAGTTAAAGCAACTAGTGGAGAAGGTGTAACTACAGAAAATATTACAGTTGGTACTAGAGGCGAGCTTGCTTTCTCTCTTACAACTCCATATGTTTTTGAAGATGAAGAAAATGAAGATTATGATGAAGATGAAGAAAATCATATGTTAGATGTACCAACAATTGGAGCTGGTCGTTTCTATCAAGTATCAAATGAGCTTAATATTGGAGAAGCTGAAAAGTCACATAACTTAAGTGCAGTAGTAAATTTTGCAGAAGTTATTGATGAAAGCTTAAATGATGGTAAAGTATTAACTTTCACAGTGCCAGAAGGTGTTAAAATTGTTAATGTTGAAAAATTAATCGTTGAAAAATTATCATATGAGGACGATGATTTAGAGAGTGGTAGCAACTCAATTTCAATAAGAGAAAATGGTACAGAATTAAGATTTGCAGGTAATACTCTTGAAAATGAATCAGGTGTATCTTCTATGGAATTCCAATTAGAATTATCAGTAGATCCTTACTATGCAACAGGCGATGGTCTTAATGAAGATGGAACTAAAAACATTACTCTTACAGCTAGCAATAGTGGTGCAGAAGATGTGAGCGTTGTTATAGCTAAAGCTATTACTCCTTTCAAATTTGATGTGAGCGAGACTTATGTAGAAAGTGGTGCTTCAGGTGCATTAGTAAGTGATATTACAATCAAAGAAAACTATCCAGGTGCATTCTTAGTAGATGGTTGGGTAACATTAGAAATGACTGGTTTATATGGAGCTGATGGTCTTACTTTCTTAAGCGCAACTCCAGAATTGACAGTTGAAGCTTTAGATAAAGAAGAAGGAACAGACGATGAATTACAAATCTCTAATCCAAGAGTAAACAAGAGTGGTGGAGATAATAAAATAGTATTCCAAGTACAAAATAGTACTACAGATAGCTTAGGAACTATTAAATTATCAAACGTTACAGTAGGTGCTTCAAGAACTATACCTCTCGGAAGCTATGACTTACAAATCGGTGGGGACGCTATAATCAATAACTTTGCTGAAGATGGTAGTGGTATTAGTTATCAAGTTGTAGAAAATGGTTTTGATAACAACAGCAGTGATAGTAATAAAGATTCATTAGAGATGGAAAACTTTAATTCTGATGGTAGTGAGGCTGTTAGAGGTGAATATTTAATAACTGGAGCTAGCGATAACAAAGTTCTTATGAACTTAGTATTCCATGATTCATCATCTGTATACCAAATAAATGACTTTGTAACAGTTGTTGATGAAGGTTATGTAGGTAGTAAGCCAGGAGATATCGTAACAATAACTCCAAGATTTGAAGGTATTGTGGCTGTAAAAATCGAAGATGCTAATATCAAAAGAGAAGTAAATGGCGAAATGGTTGAAGTAGATGCAGCTTTACAAGCTCCTTTCGTTAAAGTTATTAATGGTAGTCCAACAACTTTAGTTCCAGTAAGAGCGTTTGTTGAAGCAATTGGAGCAACAATTCCAGATGATGAAATACTAACACCTTATGAGAACACGTCTCAAGGTGGACAGCATGTAACTTATGTTAATATATACCTTGCAGATGGCACTAAATTATCGCTTAATAATCATCCAGATAAAAGCAATATAGCAGTAATTAATGATCTAGAAGCTATAACAATGGCTACACCTGTACAACAACAAGAAGCTAGGAATCTTCAAACTGGTGAAATGGGTAACGTATTCTTCGTACCATTAAGAGCTTTAGGTGAACTTTTAGATATCGGTGTACATTGGGAAAATGGTACTAATGCAGGTGGAGACGATAAATATGGTCCTAAAGGAACTGCATTTTACTACACTAAAGACAATGCTACAGAGTTAAACGCTTACCTTGCTGAACACTATGGGGAAGAAGAAGAAGTAGTACCAGAAGAAACTACTACTGAAGAAGAAACTACAGAAGAAGAATCTACAGAAGAATAAGATTTATAAATAAAACAAATTCCAAGCAAAATTCCAAAACAAATTCCAAGCAAAAACAAAAAAGACTGGGTCTAACAGAGATTCCAGTCTTTTTTGCTTGACAAATGCTTATAGGTGTGGTATGATAAGTGTAAATAGGTAATTAAAAAAAGGCGCTAATATTGAAGTATTAACGCCTCAGAGCTAAGGTTCTTGAATAATTAGCCTATACCTAAAATTTTTTTAAAAAATTAGCATACAAATAACTAACTATCTTCCAAAATGAGCAGTTATTTTATGCCATCAATCAACTACTGATCATAAAAATGATCTATAATTACTAAAATCTTTAAAATAATATCTAAAGATATAAATATTATTTGCAAATTTTCAATTAATGTCATATGCCTCACTCCTTTCAAAATTTCTAAAAGGTTGTATAGGCTAACTACTCCTTAACTCTTTTATGATTATACCATGATTTGGTAAAGATGTAAACGGGTTGGGGAGTTTTTTGTATCTTTTTTTGTGATATTTATTAATTGACAAAGATGGGGAAGTGTGGTACAATTGTAGCAAGTAGGCAATAAAAAAGGCGCTAATATTGGAGTATTAACGCCTTAGAGTCAAGGTTCTTGAATAATTAGCCTATACTAAAATATTACTATATTTAAGTACATTTAACAACTAACTATCCGTTAAAATAATGTAGTTATTAAATGTCACTAATTAATTATAAATCATAAAAATGATCTATAATTAAGAGTATCTTTACAATTATATCTAAAGATATTAATATTAACTGTAAATTCTCAATCAATGTCATATGCCTCACTCCTTTCAAAATTTCTAAAAGGTTGTATAGGCTAACTACTCCTTAACTATTTTATTATTATACCATTATTTGGTAGAGATGTAAACGGGTTAGGGAGTTTTTTGTAGCTTTTTTTGTGATATTTATTAATTGACAAAGGTGGGGAAGTGTGGTATAATTGAAGTAAATAGGTGATAAAAAAGGACGCTAATTAGCGCCCCATAGAGAGTTAAGACTCGAATAATTAGCCTATACTTTAAAATTAATTATAAAATAATAATAACTAATCGTTCGCTTAAAACTAAGTAGTTATTATTCAATGTCGTTACTTCTTATTATTTCTTATAGTTTCTATAAGAATAAGAATTGTAATAACGAGCTGTAAAATCTCGAAATCTGACATATGCCTCACCCCCTTTCAAAACTTCTAAAGTGGGGTACAGGCTAACTACTCCTTAACTCTTTTAAAATTATACCACAATGTGGCAGAATTGTAAACAGGTTAGGGAGTTTTTGTAGATTTTTTGTGATATTTGGCGGTTGACAAAGGTGTAGAAGTGTGGTATAATTGAAGTAAATAGGCGATAAAAAAGGACGCTGATTAGTGCCCAGTAAAGATTTAAAACTCGAATAATTAGCCTATACTAAATGAAAAATTAGCATAAAATAACTAACTATCGTCTAAATAATGTAGTTATTTTATACAACTTATCTTCGATTGTTTCTTATATTTTCTATAAGAAGTAATAAACTTACAATTAATTGTAACAATTGCAAAACTTCAGATATTGTCATATGCCTCACCTCCTTTCAACTTACAAAAGGTAGGTACAGGCTAACTACTCCTTAACTCTTTTAAAATTATACCACAATGTGGCAGGGTTGTAAATAGGTTGGGGAGTTTTTTGTATGTTTAAAAAAACTTGACAATCCTTATTAAAAAAGTTAAAATATTAAAAGGTCTTTAAATCCCAAAAAAAGACTAAAAATTTAAAAAATTATCAAAAATTAAACAAAATAATAATAATAATAAAAATTAAAGTTAATAGGAGGTGCTTTGTTTTGGTCACATTTTTTGCTTCAGTTGCATCACTTGTTACTGGGTCTTTCGTAGGGTTTTTAGCACGAAAAAAAATAGCAGAAGCGGCTATAGGTTCGGCAGAAAAAGAAGCCGACACGATATTAATTAATGCCAAAAAGCAAGCAGAAGCTAAGAAAAAAGAAATCTTGTTAGAAGCTAAAGAAGAATCGCTTGTGATAAAAAATAATACAGAACTGGAAGCAAATGCTCTTAAAATACAAAATCAACAGTTTGAAGCACGTATTTCAGAAAAAGAAGAAGAACTTAAAAAAAGAACGTCTAGTTTAGAAAAAAAAGAAGAATCTATACAAAAAAAATTGTTAGAAGCAGAAAAAAATTATGAAAAGTCAAAAGAAGTGCTTGAAAGTCATCAAGTAGAAATGGAAAGAATTGCAAATCTTACAACTGAAGAAGCAAGAGATTTTATATTAAATAATCTCGAAACAGAGTTAACGCATGAAAAAGCAATAAAAATACGTGAAAACGAGTCCTTTATAAAAAATGAAGCTACTAAAAAGGCAAAAGAAATAATAGGGCAAGCTATACAAAAATGTGCAGTCGATCATGTGGCAGAGACAACTGTATCAGTAGTAAATTTACCTAATGATGAGATGAAAGGGCGTATAATAGGGCGTGAAGGAAGAAATATACGTACTCTAGAAGCTCTAACGGGTATTGATTTAATTATAGATGATACACCAGAAGCTGTTATACTTTCAGGATTTGACCCAATGAAAAGAGAAATAGCAAAAATAGCACTTGAAAAGCTTATAATAGATGGTCGTGTACATCCAGCACGTATAGAAGAAATGGTAGAAAAAGCAGTACAAGAAGTAGAAAATGTGATAAAAGAAGAAGGCGAGTCTATTTGTTTTGATGTAGGGGTTCATGGAATTCATCATGAAATAACGAGATTACTTGGCAAGCTTAGGTTTAGAACAAGCTATGGTCAAAATGTTCTCAAGCATTCTATAGAAGTAGCGCATCTCACAGGAATAATGGCAGCTGAACTTGGTTTAGATGTAACTTTAGCAAAAAGAGCAGGGCTTTTACATGATATAGGTAAGGCTATAGACCATGATGAAGAAGGTTCTCATGTGGAGCTTGGTTCGGCGCTTTGTAAAAAATACAAAGAGCATGCAGTTGTTATAAATGCTATAGAGTCACATCACGGAGACAAAGAAGCAACTTCTACTATTTCTGTATTAGTACAAGCTGCCGACGCTATATCAGCTGCTAGACCAGGTGCAAGACGTGAAACTCTAGAAACTTACATAAAGCGTTTACAAAATCTAGAACAAATAGCAGAAAGCTTTAGTGGAGTGGAGAAGTGTTTCGCTATTCAAGCAGGGCGTGAGCTCAGAATTATGATTTCACCAGAAAAAATAAATGATGACAAGCTTCTTTTATTAGCTAGGGATATTACTAAAAAAATAGAGCATGAGTTAGAGTATCCAGGGCAAATAAAAGTTAATCTAATACGTGAAACACGTGTGACGGAATATGCAAAATAATTTATTATAAAAAAAAAAATAAGTAAAGCTTATATTTTTCTAGTTAATTTTTAATTATTAAAATATAAGCTTTTTAAGTATATAAAAATAAAACTAAGTTAGGGGTTATTATAATTATGATCAAACATATTGATGAGTTAATTCAAAAAATGGACAGGGCTTATTTAACTGATTGTTTAAAGCAAAGTTATAAAAAAAAATGTGATATATTAGATTGTGATGAAAACAGTTTAGTTGAAATACAAGAAAGTCTTAAACACAAAATATCTAAAGAAAGCAAGCTTAAAAATATAAAAGTTATCGCTGGTGTTGATTTGGCTTATTTTAAAGTTGATGACAAAGAATTTGCGGTTTGCGTTATTGTTATTATTGATTATATGACAGGCAATATACTAGGATTTGTTAGTCATATTGATAAAATTACTCAAAAGTACATACCTAGTTGTCTAGCTTTTAGAGAAATTCCTATATTTTTAACTACAAGCAATAAAATAAAAGATGAATTAAATATTGAAGTTGATGTGTATATGTTTGATGGAAATGGTTATCTACATCCAAGAAACATGGGGCTTGCTACTCATGCTGGTATTATTCTCAACAAGCCTACGTTTGGAGTAGCAAAAAGTTATTTTAAAGTCGACAATACAAATTTTATAATGCCTGAAAATCTTAGTGGTGCAACCACTAGTATATTAATAAAAGGTGAAGTTTATGGTGTCGCTTATCGTTCTCACAAAGGTATAAAGCCAATTTTTATATCAACAGGCAATCATATAGATTTAAAAACAGCGATAAATATTACAAGTAATATGCTCTCAAAAGAAAGTCGTATCCCTTCCCCAACACGTTATGCTGATAAGTTAGCCAACAGGATTAGGGAGGAAGTATTAATGTTATTATAAAAAATACAAGTGAGGTGAAATATCAAAATGGCAATCCCAAATATAGCTTTACTTGCAAATTTAAGTTTAAGTGCTAGTCATAAGTTATTATTAGAAGAAGGTTATATATTACAAGATACTGTGTTAGAAGATGATGAGGTATATGAAAAAAAGTTTATAGATACGTATTATTTATTTAATCAGCAAGGGGAAAAGTTAGATGCTATTTATTATATCGAGTATTGCAATAAAGTGCCAGATGACAACAATTACATAGATGGTCGAACAACTTTAGAAGCAGTCAGGGCAAAGTGGCAAAAAAACAACTCTTATATTTACATATTCTAAAAAAAATTATAAAAAATTATAAAAAATTAAAAAATTATAATTTTTTACTTGACTTTGTAAAATCTTAGTGTTAAAATTTAAAAGTGTGTAGTGTGTGTTTAATTAGCAACAAATTTTAAGTGAATAAAAAAAACGCAGTCATATTTTTATTTTGTATTATTTTTATATGATTGCGTGATTTCAATTTTAAACAATTTAAAATCTAAAAAAGTACAAAAAACAGAATATTTAATTAAAAATAAATTAGGGAGGTGCAATAATGCCAACATTTAATCAGTTAGTTAGAAAAGGTAGAGAAACAAAAATTCAAAAATCTACTGCTCCAGCTTTACAAAAAGGTCTTAATTCTTTAAAGAAAAAGCAAACTAACATTAGTTCTCCACAAAAAAGAGGAGTTTGTACGTCTGTTAAAACTGCTACGCCTAAAAAACCTAACTCTGCTATGAGAAAAATCGCAAGGGTTAGATTATCAAATGGTATAGAAGTAACAGCTTATATTCCAGGTGAAGGTCACAACTTACAAGAGCATAGTGTTGTTCTTATAAGAGGTGGTAGAGTAAAAGACGTTCCTGGGGTACGTTATCATATCGTTAGGGGTACACTTGATACTTCTGGTGTTGCTGATAGAAAACAAGCTCGTTCTAAATATGGAGCAAAAAGAGCCAAAGTTAAAAAATAATAAAAAATAAAATAAAATTAAAAATTAAATTAAAATTCAATACTAGTTGTTATATTTATTTTTAACAATTGCCTTGAACTTAATTAAATATTAAATACTCTGTTGTTTGTATTTTTTTCAGTAAAATAGGCATGAAAAGATATTGTTATTATAAATTATAATTATTATAAATTAATTAATATATATAATTTATAATACTTTTAAAAATATCAAGTACCGTTGAATTAATATAATTGATTAAGGAGGGAAGAATCGTGCCACGTAAAGGACATGTTTCAAAAAGGGAAGTTTTACCAGACCCTTTATATAAAAGTAAAATAGTAACAAAGCTTATAAACTCTATTATGCTAGACGGAAAAAAAGGTACAGCTCAAAAAATAGTTTATGGTGCTTTCGCTATAGTTGAAGAAAAAACAGGTAATTCTGGTTTAGATGGTTTCGAACAAGCTTTAAATAATATTATGCCAGTTCTTGAAGTAAAAGCTCGCCGTGTAGGTGGTGCTACGTATCAAGTGCCAATAGAAATAAGACCAGAAAGAAGACAAACTTTAGGTCTTCGTTGGTTAACTACTTATAGTAGAAAAAGAGGCGAAAAAACTATGGAAGCTCGTCTTGCAGGTGAATTATTAGATGCCATAAATAACACTGGTGGTTCTATTAAGAAAAAAGAAGAAACTCACAAAATGGCAGAAGCGAACAAAGCATTCTCGCATTATAAGTGGTAATTTAACAAAAATTAATAAAATAAAATTTAATTTAAAAGGAGGCGTAAAGTGTGTCAAGAGCATGCCCGCTTGAATTAACAAGAAATATAGGAATTATGGCTCATATAGATGCTGGTAAAACAACTCTTACAGAGCGTATATTATTCTATACAGGACGTAATTATAAAATAGGTGATACTCATGAAGGTACAGCAACTATGGACTGGATGGAGCAAGAGCAAGAAAGAGGTATAACTATTACTTCAGCTGCTACAACTACTCAATGGAATTTCCAAGATGGTCCAATGCATCGTATTAATATTATAGATACTCCAGGACACGTTGATTTCACAGTTGAAGTTGAGCGTTCACTGCGTGTACTAGATAGCGCTGTAGGTGTATTCTGTGCAAAAGGTGGAGTTGAGCCACAATCAGAAACAGTTTGGAGACAAGCTGATAGATATAGTGTACCTCGTATGGCGTTTGTTAACAAAATGGACATCATGGGAGCGGACTTCTATAATGTTGTAGATATGGTTAAAGACAGACTTAAAGCAAATGCTGTTCCTGTTCAACTTCCTATTGGAGCTGAAGATGATTTCGTTGGTATAGTAGATTTAATGCTTATGAAAGCTTATATTTACAATGACAAACAAGGAACAGACATATCTGAAGAAGAAATTCCAGCAGATATGCTTGATAGAGCTCAAGATTTTAGAACTCAAATGGTAGAGGCAATAGCTGAAACAGATGATGATATGATTGATAAATATCTTGAAGAAGGTGAAGATGCTTTCACTATTGAAGAACTTAAAGAAGGTCTTCGTAAAGCTTGTATAGCTTGTAAAGCAGTTCCTGTATTTTGTGGTTCAGCTTACAAAAATAAAGGAGTTCAAAGACTTCTTGACGGAGTTTTAGAATATCTTCCAGCTCCAACGGATATACCGTCTATAAAAGGACATATTCCAGGAGATGAAGAAAATATAGTAGAAAGACCTTCTTCAGATGAAGAACCTTTCGCTGCTTTAGCATTTAAAATCATGAATGACCCATTTGTTGGGAAACTCGCTTTCTTTAGAGTTTATTCAGGGGTTTTAGAAGCAGGTTCTTATGTATATAATTCAGTAAAAGGCAAAAAAGAGCGTATCGGTCGTATATTACAAATGCATGCAAACTCACGTGAAGAAATTCAAAAAGTTTATGCAGGTGATATAGCAGCGGCAGTAGGTTTAAAACTTACTACAACTGGTGATACTCTTTGTGATGAAGATCATGAAGTAATTCTTGAGTCTATGAATTTCCCAGAGCCAGTTATCTCAGTTGCAATTGAGCCAAAAACTAAAGAAGGTAGAGATAAAATGGGTATAGCTTTATCTAAGCTTGCCGAAGAAGATCCTACTTTTAAAACGTTTACTAATCAAGAAACTGGTGATACTATTATAGCTGGTATGGGTGAACTACATCTTGAAATCATCGTAGATAGATTATTAAGAGAGTTTAAAGTAGAAGCTAATGTAGGTGCGCCACAAGTTGCTTATAGAGAGTCTTTCAGAAAAGATGTAGAAGTAGAAAGCAAATATGCAAGACAATCAGGTGGTAAAGGTCAATATGGACATTGTAAACTTAGATTTGAGCTTATTGACTCTAATGAAGGCAAAACTTACGAATTCGTAAATGAAGTTGTAGGGGGTTCAATTCCTAAAGAATATATCCCAGCAATTGATAAAGGTATTCAAGAAGCAATGGAATCTGGTATAATTGGTGGTTATCCAGTTGTTGGTGTAAGAGCTGTATGTTATGATGGTTCTTATCATGAAGTCGATTCTTCTGAAATGGCATTTAAAATAGCAGGCTCTATGGGCTTCAAAGATGCTATGAGAAAATCAGATCCAGCTCTCCTTGAGCCAATTATGAAAGTTGATGTTACTGTTCCAGAAGATTATACTGGAGATGTAATCGGTGATATGAATAGCCGTCGTGGTAGAATAGAAGGTATGGAGCCATTAAATGGTGTTCAAGTTGTACATGGTTATGTGCCGCTTGCAGAAATGTTCGGGTATTCTACAGATTTACGTTCTAAAACTCAAGGTAGAGGAACTTATACGATGGAAGTTCATCACTATGAAGCTGTACCAAAAAGTATCCAAGAAAAAGTTATTGCTGGTAAAAGCGAATAGTAAACACAAAAGCAATCTAAAATTAAATAAGTCTATATCTGAAAAATTTCCTAATTTTTTTAATTATACTATTGCAATTTAGAAATTTTTTAGATATAATTATAATATTAAAAAAAAATTATTATTTTAAAGGAGGACATTTTAAAAATGGCTAAGCAAAAGTTTGAAAGAAATAAACCACATGTTAATATCGGGACTATCGGTCATGTTGATCATGGTAAAACTACTTTAACAGCTGCAATTACTAAAACTTTACATGATAGATATCAATTAGGTGCTGCTGTAGATTTCGATAAAATCGACAAAGCTCCAGAAGAAAAAGAAAGAGGTATAACTATCTCTACTACTCACGTAGAATATGAAACTCCTAACAGACATTATGCTCATGTTGACTGTCCAGGACATGCTGACTATGTTAAAAACATGATCACTGGTGCTGCTCAAATGGATGGCGCTATCCTTGTTGTTGCTGCAACTGATGGACCAATGGCACAAACTAAAGAGCATATCCTTCTTTCTCGTCAAGTTGGTGTACCTAAAATAGTTGTTTTCTTAAACAAATGTGATATGGTAGATGATGAAGAATTATTAGAATTAGTTGAAATGGAAGTTGCTGAAACTCTTGAAGCTCAAGGATTTGACGATTCTCCAATTATTAGAGGTTCTGCATTCCAAGCATTACAAGATACTGCTGGTGAGTGGGGAGATTGCATCATTAAATTATTCGAAACTATTGATGAATATATTCCTAATCCTGAAAGAGATTCAGAAAAACCATTTATCATGCCTATAGAAGATGTTTTCTCAATCACTGGTCGTGGTACTGTTGCAACTGGTAGAGTTGAAAGAGGTACTCTTAATGTTTCTGATGAAGTTGAAATCGTTGGTCTTGTAGAAGAATCTCGTAAAGTAGTTATTACTGGTATAGAAATGTTCCGTAAACTTCTTGATTCTGCTGAAGCTGGTGATAATATCGGTGCTTTACTTCGTGGTGTTCAAAGAGATGAAATTGAAAGAGGTCAAGTTTTATGTAAACCAGGTTCAATTACTCCTCATACAAAATTCACTGCTCAAGTATATGTATTAAAAGCAGATGAAGGTGGTAGACACAAACCTTTCTTTGATAACTATAGACCTCAATTCTATTTCAGAACTACTGACGTAACTGGCGTTATTAGTCTTCCAGAAGGAACTGAAATGTGTATGCCTGGTGACAACATCGAAATGACTATCGAACTTATAGCTCCAATCGCTATGGAAGATGGTTTACGTTTCGCTATCCGTGAAGGTGGTAGAACTGTTGGTTCTGGCGCTGTTGTATCTATAGTACAATAATTATATTAAAATAACAAAAAATAGTCTTGGCTTAATGTCAAAGGCTATTTTTTTTATTTTACCAAAATAAAGCCAAAATCAAAAAAACTAATCTATTAATTAATAATAAATTAGTCTTTTATAGTTAAAATATATATTGAATCTCGTGCATCTAATCTCGATAGTTAACTTCCTACCGCTTTCTACATAATTAGCTCAAACCAAGCACCCTCACGGCACATAGAAAATCTTACTTAGTGCTGCTTTCGTCAGAATCTGACACGGTTCATAAGCATCTATTGCGTAAGACTTGATCCTCAACACTATCTTATATAGTGCAAACATAACAAGCAAAAACCTCAATTAAACTTCATTCCCACTATAGCGGATTGTGGGTTACAAGGCACCGCTACCTCCCCAATTAGCACGAGAAATTCTTATTATCTTATTATTATATATCTTTATAGTCTTAATGTCAATAAAAATATCAAAAATATTTTTATTATTTTTTAAATCTTTAATATAGTTCCCCCCATCCTCAAGTTAAACTTCTATTATTCTATAATATTACAATTATTAGGGCAATTATACTGATTGTGATGAATAATTAATTATTAATTAAAGTTATTGATATTAAAGTAAAGTTATGTTAATCTATAATATTACAATT
Organism: bacterium; assembly: GCA_044425885.1. Lineage (GTDB taxonomy): Bacteria > Bacillota > Clostridia > Lachnospirales > CAG-274 > Tyzzerella. The sequence continues at coordinate 26,700 of JAWXUY010000002.1, forward strand.
ATTAGGGTAATTATAGTAATTGT
>JAWXUY010000003.1:0-26697 GCA_044425885.1 bacterium
AGAAGTAAGCTTATGCTGTGGAGATAGTAATAAAGAAGAAACTTCAACTTCATGTTGTGGAGGAGATAGCTCTTGTGATAATAATATAGAGGCTAGTAACTTAAAGAGAGCATTTAATAGTAGCATAGAGACACTTAAATCAATGTTTAAATATATAGTAATGGGTATAGGAGTAGGAGCGTTTGTGCATGGCTTTGTACCAGAAGAAGTGATACAAAGCTTGTTAGGAGAAGGCAATCCGATAGCTCCTATAATGGCTACTCTGGTAGGAATACCTATTTACGCAGATGATGTTGCACTAATACCAATTGCTAAAACTCTAGTAGATGGAGGGGCTGGACTTGGGACGGCACTGGCATTTGTTATGTCTTCGTCAGTAGTATCAATTCCATCGTTTATAATGCTGGGGTCAGTTTTAAAGAAGCAAACACTTGTAAAACTAGCAATATACTTGAGCATAGCTATAATAATAATAGGGTATATATTTAATTTTGTAGCACCGATAGTATTATAATAAAGTTGCATGAGCCTTAAAACAATCCTTGCTAATATTTATTAACTATATTATAATAAATAAACGTTTTTTAATGATATTATATACCATTAGTTTAAAAGCTCTCTTGACTTTAGTTTTGAGAGCTTTATATAATATTTAATATAAGCAAATAAAGAAAACAAAAATATGAAATGTGCAAATTGTAAGAGTAGTTGGCAAGATAACACGGAGGCTATTTTAACAAACTGCCCCTTTTTGTCAAGCTGATTTAAGCACAATAGTTTTATTAAGTTACTTGACAATTATATGCTAGTGTGATATGTTTATATGATATATTTTCTAATATTTTATTAAATTTTATGATATGGAGAAGTAAATGAAAACAAAAATATCTAAATTAGATTCAAAAATAAATGAATATGCATTCTTGTCCAGTAATAGTATAAAAATCATTGCAATAATTACAATGTTTATAGACCATTTATCGAAGATAGTGCTTCAGAGTTGGGCAGTCTTTGGTTTGTCCCCAAAAATGGAAATGAATATGCTATCACAAGAGCAATATATCACAATAAATGCATTTGTTAAAATCACATTGACGAACATAGGGCAAATTGCATTTCCGTTATTTTGTTTTTTATTGGTGGAGGGTTTTCACCATACAAAAAATAGAAAAAAGTACTTATCTCTTATGATTTTATTTGCGTTAATTTCAGAAATTCCTTTTGATATTGCGTTTTTTTATATTATGTCTATAAGGGAAAGGACGTTTCCTTTTAACTTTAATTACCAAAATGTATTTTTTACCTTAGCACTGGGAATATTGCTTATGACAACACTGGAACGAATAGAAAAAAAGTTCCCATTAGCAGAAAAACCTAAAATTTCTGTTGTGTTCCAGTGTATTAGTGTTGGTTTCATAGCTATTATTGCTGACTTAATCAAAGCGGATTATGGTTCTATGGGAATATTATTTGTTTTTTTCCTATTTACCCTTAAAAAAAGTAGATTATTACAAGTTATTTCTGTTTTAATCGTCTACATGATTTATACTGGAAATATACCATCAGGGTTTTTCTTAATTTCAAGTTTTGCTATACTTTGTTATAATGGTAAGAGAGGAAATCTCAATCTAAAATACTTTTTTTATTTGTTTTACCCTTTGCATATTATTTTATTATTTGCAAGTCACTTGTTTTTAGCCTACAGTTTGGGTTATATCGACGTAGTAATGTCTTGACAGAGTTCAAACAAAAGTCGTTGTTGGCTTCATTAGTCGATGATGGCTTTTCATATTTTCACAAAGGTTGCCACCCAAATCTTGAAATAATAAAATACTAACTCTAATCTTAAGCTTATTATACGCATAACTACATAAAAAATAATTTATAAAATAATTATAAATTATTATTGCAAAATCTAGAAAAATGTAGTAAAGTATAGATAAATAAAAATTTAACAAACTTTTGTTTAAGAGAATTTGTATTTTGAGTTAGATTTTTATTTTGTATAATAGTATAATTTTATAAGAGTATAAGAGGAGGAATTTTAAATTATGATTTACACTATAAAAAGTAGTAGCTTAGAAGTTGAGGTTAATTCGATGGGCGCAGAACTTTGGTCTATCAAAAAAGAGGGTCACCAATATCTTTGGCAAGGCGATGAGAATAGCTGGAAAAATAGAGCAACAAGTATATTTCCAGTAGTAGGTAGACTTCAAGACGGTAAGTATACTTTTAAAGGAGAGACTTACGAGATAGGAAGTCATGGTCTAGCTAGAGACGCAGATTTTGTTGCTGAGGAGCAAACAGAAAATAAGCTAGTACTAACAATGGAAAGCACAGACGCAACTAAAGTTAAATATCCATTTGAGTTTAAATATTATTTAATATACGAAGTAAAAGCGAATGAGCTATTTATTACATCTAAAGTAGAGAATAAAGATGGTCAAACTATGTACTTTGGGCTAGGCGGGCATACAGGATTTGTAGCACCTATAGAAGAAAGTACAAGATTTGAAGATTATTACTTAGAGTTTAAAGAAGAATGTAGCCCATCAAGAACAAACGTTAATGGCGGGGGATTACTTATGGATAAAGTAGAGTTTCCACTTGAGAATTCGAGAGTATTAAACTTAAAGCATGAGCTATTCAACGAAGACGTTATAGCACTTGAGGGAGTAAGTAAAGAAGTTGTATTAAAGTCAGATAAGACAGCTAAAAGCATAAGAGTAAAATATCCAGATATGGACTACTTAGGCTTATGGCAAACACCAGAGAAAGCACCAGGTTTTTTATGTATAGAGCCATGGACTTCTTTGGCAGGTAGAGAGAACGTAGTAGAGGACTTTGAGAAACACCCAAGCTTACTAAGCCTTGAGGGCGGTAAAGTGTATGAGAATACATGGAGTGTTGAGTTAAACTAAAAAAGTTTTAAAAAGCTTAAATAAGCTTGTATAATTTATTATGAATACGAAAATAATCTATAAGTATATATAATAAATAAAATAAAAAACTACTCTTTAGATATTTGTATGTAAAAGAGTAGTTTTTTTTTTGGGGGTGATTTTAATTTTGTGAAGGAATTAAAAAAGACTCCTATAGGGGAGTCTTTTTTATCAAATATAATAGAATACATTTAAAATAATTACTTTATGGAGGACAAGGGATTTGAACCCTCGCACCGCGTTAACGATCTATACCCTTAGCAGGGGCACCTCTTAAGCCACTTGAGTAATCCTCCATAAACTTAAACTTTGTATTTTACTATATCTTATATTAATCTAAAAGCACAACTTTTGTTGTACAAATTATTAATCAATCACACAATAGAAAGCAATCAATTGACAACTCTTATTTATTATAACTTACATATAATATTTTGTCAAGTAAAAAATTAAATTTTTTTTTATTTTTAAAATATTATAAAAAAGTTGTAAAATATTGTATATGAAGATATAATAAAGTAGGGTTATAAAAGGTTATAAATGTGTGTGGGGGGCGAGCCTGTGCGTTTAGAGGAGATAAAAGATAATAGGAAAGATAATAGATAGGTATTAAAAGTATCATACGAGAATAACTAATCTATTTAGTTTACCAAAAGTTAGTTATTTACGCCAATTTGTAATTATGTTATAAGGAATAAAGGTAAATGAGTCAACTATAAATATTAAAAAACTACGCATTTTTCAGCCGTATAAACAATGTATAATGCATACGCCTAATTGTTTATTAAATAATATAATATATTATATTATTAAGTATATTCTAGTTATTTTAGTATAAATTATAATATATAAACTATAATATATTCACTTGGTATAATTTTAAGCTATTGACTCAATAAATGCCAAATGTTATAATAAGTACAATAAAATTAAATCTATTTAAGAAAGGTGTGAAAAAAAAATGGCTGAGCTAGAGGAAGCTTTGAGAGCTAAAATGAATGAGAAATATGGGAGCATACGTTCATTTGCTAAGTTTACAGGAGTATCATATGAGAAAATTGTTTATTGCTTAAATAGAAGTATAGATAGTTCTAATTTAGGGAGTATAAAAAAAATATGTGAGGTACTAGACTTAAATTTAAACTTGCTCGCCAAAGGCAAAATTGTACATAATTATGAGATTAACGACAATGATATCAATGAGCTTATTGAATTATATATTAAGTTTGACGAAGAAGAAAGAGATGAAATGAGAATGCAACTAAAATATTTAGAGCTAAAACATAATAAGAAAAACGGATTAAAGTAAGAGATAATTGGTAAAAAGCCTACTCCTATAAAATTATGGGGGGATATGGCTTTTTTTGACGATTTAGGAGTAAAAAAGTAGTAGATAATTTAAAGAGTATGTATTTATAGAGAGTATATTCGTAGATAATTGACAATAATATAAATAAATGTTATTATTAAAAAATTAATTTAGAATTTATACTAGAATATATTAAGATGGGAAGTTGTTGTTATTATGAATATTTTTACGAGAACAGAATTAATTATAGGGGAGGATAACTTAGAGATACTAAAAAATACTAGAGTTATAGTATTTGGGATAGGAGGGGTAGGGTCTTTTTGCATAGAGGCGCTGGCACGTGCTGGAGTTTGGACACTTCATATAGTAGACGATGACACCATCTCTATAACGAATATAAATAGGCAGTTAATAGCGCTTCAAAGTACTATAGGACAAGATAAAACTGAAGTAATGAAAAGTAGATTGCTAGATATTAACCCAAGCTTGGAGATTACTACTAGTAAGATATTTTACTTGGAGAGTACTAAGGGGTTAATAGATTTAAGAGGTTATGACTATATAATAGATGCGATAGATACTATATCTTCTAAGATATTATTAATAGAAGAAGCTAAGAGATTGGATATTAATATTATATCATGTATGGGGACAGGAAATAAGCTAGACCCAACAAAGCTACAAATAGCAGATATATCTAAAACACATATGTGTCCACTAGCAAAAGTTATGCGACTTGAGCTTAAAAAGAGAAATATAAAAAAAGTAAAAGTTTTATTTTCGACAGAAAAGCCTATAAAACCAACGGTTTTAAATATACCAAAAGATGCTCAAAGTACTAGTGAATTTAGGGATACTAATATAAGGAGAGCAACTCCAGGGAGTATATCGTTTGTGCCGTCTGTAGCTGGACTTATAATAGCTGGAGAAGTAGTGAATGATATGATAAATAAAAAATAAAATAAATAAAATAAATAAAATAAATAAAAGAAAGGTTATAGATAGGTATAGAGTTTATGTATTGCGATGGATTTAATAAAGAAAAAATAAAGGTCTTGAGTATATTTGGTACGAGACCAGAAGCTATTAAGATGGCTCCGATTATAAAGCATATGGAGGGAGTAGGAGAAATTGAGCAGGAAGTCTGCGTCACAGCCCAACACCGTCAAATGTTAGACCAAGTTTTAGAAATATTTGAAATTGTGCCAGACTATGATTTAAACATCATGACTCAAAACCAAACGCTCAGCAAAATAACTATCTCGGCACTAAAAGGTCTTGAAGAAGTATTAGATAAGTCAAAGCCAGATATTATACTAGTTCATGGCGACACTACAACTACTTTTGTAGGTGCGCTAGCTTCTTTTTATTCAAAAGTTAAAGTAGGGCATGTTGAGGCAGGTCTTAGAACGTTTAATAAGTACGAGCCTTTTCCAGAAGAAATGAACAGGCTTTTAACTTCACGTATTGCAGACATACATTTTGCTCCTACTTTATTATCTAAAAATAATCTTCTTAAAGAAAACGTAGAGGAAAATAGCATAGTTATAACAGGTAATACAGCGGTAGACGTAGTGCAATCTACTTTTAAGCAAGATTACGTTTTTGAGTGCGATGTTCTTAATAAAATAGATTATTCTAAAAAAGTAATTACTATGACAGCACATAGACGTGAGAATTTGGGAGAACCTTTAGAAAATATATGTAAAGCAGTAGCTGAAATAGTTGAGAAAAACAAAGAAGTAGAGGTTGTATACGCAGTGCATTTTAACCCTTTAGTACAGCAGACAGTTACTAGTATTTTGGGTAACATAGATAGAATTCATCTTGTAGAGCCACTAAGTATGACAGATATGCATAATCTTATAGGAAGGTCTTACTTTGTTATGACAGACTCAGGTGGTTTACAAGAAGAAACGCCATCTTTTAAGAAGCCAGTGCTTGTACTGAGAAATGTGACAGAGCGACCAGAGGGAGTAGAGGCAGGAGTTTTAAAGCTAGCTGGCACAGACAAACATATAATAGTAGAGCTTGCAGAAGAATTAATAAATTCAAAAGAAGCTTATAATAAGATGGCAAGCGCCAAGAACCCTTTTGGTGACGGTCTAGCATCTAAGAGGATAGTAGATAGTATATTATATTATTTTGGCAAGAAAAATGAGTCGATAGATGAATTTTTTTAGGCTAATTTGTATATATACGAGAAGGTGACTCAAAAGCAAGAAAATTAAGTTTTTTTTTGTAAAAAGTGTAGATTTTTGAAAAATATATTATATAATAAATACGTGTTGTATACTTAAAATTAAATTAAGTTTAGATTAACAAAAATTATAAATGTTTGCTTAAATTGAATAAAGTTTCTTGAATTATTTTCACTAGTACTTGACTATTTAGTAAATTATGTTATAATATTATAATATTATTATATTAATTTATATTAATTGGCTATATTTAGTTATACTCAAATAAAAAAAGCTTTATCTACTACTAGTTATTACTTAGTTATTACTTAGTTATTACTTAGTACGATTAGCTTAGCGAAATAGATGAGAGTATGTCAAGTTTTGGAGGATTTTATGGGTGAAATATCAAAAGCTTTATCTAAATTGACTCAAGTAGCAATAAATATGATAGTTCCAATACTTATGTGTCTATTTTTGGGTAAATGGCTAGACCAAAAATTTGAAACAGGTGTAGTATTTTTATTTATTTTTCTTGTATTAGGTATAGCATCTGCTTTTAGAAATCTTTATGTGTTTGTGATAAAAGACTTTAGCAATGAGCAAAAAAAAGAAGAAGAAAGCGGTTATCTTAATCTAAATGACTATGATGCCGATGAAGAAGATGATGATTACAACAAGAATTAAAATATAAAATATGCTAATAAGCACCAATAAACACTAGTAAGAGTAAGATGGAGAAAATCTAAAATGTCTAATTTATCTTTAATTTCAGAAACTACAAAGCAAATTATTTTAATCATGTTCGCTTTGTTTCTTATAGTTAGTGGAGTCGGAACTTTATTAGTCTCGAACCAAATAGCCTTTGTTAGTGGGCTATTATTCGGTACTATATTTTCAGCGCTCAAAATGGTACTACTAGAAAAAACCCTAGAAAAAGCACTGGAAATGTCTACCGAAAAAGCTGTTAATTATACAAGAATTCATTATGTACTAAGATATTTCATTACTTTTATAGCTATATTTATGGCTGTTTTAAGAAATATGGATCTAATAGGAGTAGCTATAGGTATACTATTATCTACCCCTGCCGTATACATAATGCACTTCAAAAATAAAAATCTAAATAAATATTAATAATTTTATAAATTTTTATAAATATTTCTTTACATTATTTATAAATTATGTTAAAATATAAATAATAAATATTAATTATTATTATTTATGTTTTTAATTAAGTTTATATAATAAATATTTATATATTTATTTTATAATATATACATTATTGGCGTACTGAATTTGCCTATACTATAAAAAAATTAATAATTAAATTAGTTTAAATTAATTCAGGGTTGTATGTAATTTAAATTGCTATAACCAAAATAAAAAAGGAAGGGAGGGAACTGAATGGATTTTGGAGCTAAGATAATAACTCAAATCGGTGGAATTAATATTACTCAAACTATGATGAATACTTGGATACTAATAGCTATTTTAACTATTGTATGCGTGGTTATTCGTGGTAAAATAAGTAAATTTTCAGATACGCCTACTACGACTTTTCAAAACATAATCGAATTTTTCATAGAAACTATGGAAGATTTTACTATACAGAATATGGGAGAGGATTACAAGCATTTTGCTAGCTGGTTCTTTGGAGTATTTGTATTTGTTTTAACGTCTAATTATTTCGGGTTGTTATCTTTTAGACCGCCTACAGCAGATTTATCTACTACATTAGCTTTAGCTTTATCAACTTTTGCACTTATTCATGTAATGGGTATAAAAGTGAATGGTATGGGGTCTTATTTAAAAGGCTACGTAGAACCAATGCCAGTATTACTACCGATAAACATAATAGGGGAAGTTGCAACGCCAATTTCTTTAAGTCTACGTTTATTTGGTAATATACTAGGTGGTACTATTATCATGGGTCTTTTAAACAACACTTTACAACAAGGTAATATATTAATACAAGCAGTAGGATTTGGGGCAATAACTCCAGTATTACACGCTTATTTTGATATATTCGCTGGATTTTTACAAACGTTTATATTTGTAATACTTAGTATGACATTTATTAAACAAAAAATTGATGGCTAAAATAATAGCTAGTCAATAAAAAAATCGAAAAAGAAATTAAAAAATAAAAAAAGAAATTTAAAAAAAAGAAATTTAAAAAAATAAAAATAAAAAATAAAAAATAAAAATTAATTTTTCAGGAGGAATTTAACAATGGGAGAATTTAACCAAGAATTTGTAATGGGTATGGCATCTGTAGGAGCTGGTATGGCGATGATCGCTGGTATCGGAGCTGGTATTGGTCAAGGATATGCTGCTGGTAAAGCTGCTGAAGCTGTTGGACGTCAACCTGAAGCTAGAGGTACAATTATGTCAACAATGCTAGTTGGGGCTGCGGTAGCTGAGACAACTGGTATTTATGCGCTTGTTATAGCATTCTTATTATTATTTGCTAATCCTTACTTATAGGATATAAACAGAGAAGTACTAAAATTATTAATTAAATTAATAAGTACATAAAATAATAAAAGGCTATAATTTTCTAAATTAATTAAGTTAATTAGAAAATGAAAGGAGGACATATTTTGGATAGTTTTATACTTACATTGGACAGTCAACTCCTTTATGGGGTAATAATCCAATTAATTTCTACAAGCATACTTGTTGCTATTTTAAATAACTTCTTATACACGCCAGTTTCTGAATTTTTACAAAAACGTAAAGATCGTGTTGAAGGTAGTATAAAAGAAGCAAATGAAAAGCTCACAGCAGCTGATACTCTTAAGCATGAGTATGAAATAAAACTTGCAGAAATAGAAAAAGAAAGAACTAGTATTTTAGAAGACGCACGTGCGCAAGCTAAAAGAAATGAAGCTCAAATAATAGAGCAAGCTAAAACAGAAGCTAATAATATTAAAACTAGAGCAACTTCTGAGATAGAAAGAGAACAAGAAAAAGCGAAAGAAGATATTAAGCTTCAAATAATAGAAGTTTCGTCTTTAGTTGCAGGTAAATTTATACAAGAAAAAATCAATGAGCAAGAACAATCTAAGCTTATTGACCAAGTTATTGCAGATTTGGGGGATGCTAAATGGCAAAATTAATTTCTAAAAGATATTCAGTTGCCCTCTTTGAACTAGCAGAAGAAACTAACAAGATAGATGAACTTAACGATGAAGTTGAGTTTATGTATAATGCTATAATAGGGGACAAAGACTTTTTGACTATATTAAATCACCCAAGAATTTCTGGTGAGGAGAAGTTTAAGCTTTTTCAAGAAATTTTTAAAGACCAAATATCAGATGAAGTTTTAGGACTATTATCTGTGGTTGTTGGTAAAAATAGAGAAGCTGAACTAGTGGAAATTTTTGCAGGATTTTTAGAGCTTGTACGAGTGCATAAGGGAATAACTACAGCGCACGTACAATCTGCTACGCCTTTAACAACAGAGCAATTAACAGCTATTAAAGAAAAATTAAGCGAGAAATTAAATAAAGAAATAATAATACAGTCAGATACTAAGCCAGAATTAATAGGTGGATTAGTAATAAATGTAGACGGTAAAATAATAGATAATTCTATTAAGACGAATTTATTTAATATTAAAAAGAACTTAATTAACGGCTAATTTATTTAAAAAAGCCTACTCTTTGTGGTGAAGAAGTAGGTAAAAAAATAATAAGAAACTTGCTCTTTGTGGTGGAGAGTAAGTGAGATAATACTTGTTGTTTGTGCTGGAATATTAAATTTGAATAAGTTTGAATAAGTTTAAATAGGTAGAAATAAGCAAAAAATAAAAATAAAAATAAGAATAAAAAAATAAAGAAAGGAGTTGCCAATGATTATAATTATTTATAATAATTTGGCAATGGTGTAACCAGTTAATGAATTTAAGACCAGAAGAAATTAGCTCTGTTATAAAAGAACAGATTAAAGGCTATACATCAAAATTAGATGTATCTGACGTTGGTACAGTTATTCAAGTTGGGGACGGTATCGCCAGAGTACATGGGCTTGAAAAAGCTATGAGTGGCGAACTTCTTGAATTTGAAAGTGGCGTTCTTGGAATGGCACAAAATCTTGAAGAAGATAATATAGGGGTTGTTTTATTAGGCTCTGACCAACTTGTTAAAGAAGGCGATAGCGTTAAATTAACAGGACGTGTTGCAGAAGTTGGAGTTGGAGAAGGTTTTATTGGACGTGTTGTAGATGCAATCGGTAAACCAATCGACGATAAAGGACCTATTAAAACAACAGGAACTCGTCCAATCGAGAGAGTAGCACCAGGGGTTATCGCTCGTAAATCAGTTGACGTACCATTACAAACAGGAATTAAAGCGATAGATGCAATGGTTCCAATCGGACGTGGACAACGTGAACTTGTTATCGGAGACCGTCAAACAGGTAAAACTGCAGTTTGTATAGATGCTATTATAAACCAAAAAGGTCAAGATGTTATTTGTATTTATGTGGCAATCGGACAAAAAGCTTCAACAGTTGCAAATATCGTTAGAAGTTTAGAAGAAAAAGGTGCTATGGACTATACTATTATAGTTTCAGCAACAGCTTCAGATGCAGCTCCACTTCAATTCTTAGCACCATATACAGGTGTAGCAATTGGAGAAGGTTTCATGGAAGAAGGAAAAGATGTATTAATCGTATATGATGATTTATCAAAACATGCGGTTGCATATCGTGCGATGAGCTTACTTCTTCATAGACCTCCAGGACGTGAAGCATATCCAGGGGACGTATTCTACCTACATTCAAGACTTTTAGAGAGAGCTTGTAGAGTTGAAAAAGAACATGGTGGCGGTTCAATTACAGCGCTTCCAGTTATCGAGACACAAGGTGGGGACGTTTCGGCGTATATTCCAACAAACGTTATCTCTATAACAGATGGACAGATATTCCTTGAGAGTGAGTTATTCAATTCAGGTGTACGTCCAGCGATAAATGCAGGTCTTTCAGTATCAAGGGTTGGTGGTTCTGCCCAAATTAAAGCTATGAAAAAAATAGCAGGTCCTATACGTATAGAGCTTGCGCAGTTTAGAGAGCTTGAAAGTTTCTCACAATTCGGTTCAGACTTAGATAAAGATACTTTAGAGCGTCTTAATCATGGTAAACGTATAGTTGAGTTATTAAAACAACCACAATATGAAACTTTAGCAGTAGAAAAACAAGTAGTAATATTATATGCTGTTACTAATAAATTCTTACAAGATATAGAATTAGATAGAATAGCAGATTTCCAAAATCAATTTTTTGAATTTATGTCAAGTAAATATAGTCAAGTATTTACAAGCATAAAAGATACAAAAGATTTATCAAAAGATATGGAAAATACACTTGTAAAAGCACTTGATGAATTCAAGAAGAATTTTAGATAGAGGAGGGATATTATGGCATCAATGCGTGACATAAAACGCAGAATTAAAAGTGTCAATAGTACCCAGCAGATTACAAATGCTATGTATCTAGTTGCGAGTAGTAAGCTTACAAAAGCAAAAGCAAGATTAGAAGATACACGTCCTTTTTTTAACGAAACTAGACAGGTTATTACTAGTATAGTAAGTGGCTCTGCAGGTATAGACCATCCGTTTTTACAAAAAAGAGAAGTAAAATCAACTGGTGTAATAATAGTAACTAGTGATAGAGGGCTTTGTGGTGGTTATAATGTCAATGTTAATAAAATAGCTAGTACAGCTATAAAAAAAGGCGATGACAAAGTAATTACTATAGGTTCTAAAAGTAGGGATTTTTTCAAGAGTCGTGCAAATGTAGTAGAATCTTTTGTAGGAATATCAGAAAGCCCAACTTATGAAGATGGAGTTAAAATAGGAAAATTAGCACTTGAAATGTTTACAACTGGTGAAGTTGACGAAGTTTATCTAGCTTATACAGAGTTTATATCAACTCTAGTAAGTGAGCCAAAACTTATAAAACTTTTTCCGTTAGATACTGAAGAATTACAAAATAATAATCAAGATAATCAATCGTCTTCAGCTGGAGGAGCTCTTACTATTTATGAGCCAAGCGAAGAATCGGTTTTAGAATATGTTATACCAAAATATGTAAATACCGTGATATATGGAGCTATGGTAGAATCTGCAGTTTGCGAGCTTGGAGCTAGAATGACAGCGATGGACGCAGCTACAGAAAATGCCTCTGAGATGATAGGCACACTTAATCTTATATATAATAGAGCAAGACAAAGTGCAATCACTCAAGAAATTACAGAAATTGTCGGCGGTAGTGGTATGTTTGGTTAATAAAAAAAGGAGTGGAAATTTTTGGTTGCAAAAAATATAGGTAAGGTAATTCAAATTATCGGTGCCGTAATAGATATAAAATTTTCAAGCGATAATATGCCAGCTTTATATAATGCGATAAACATTGAGCATAATGGCGAAACAATAGTTGTAGAAGTTGCAAAGCATCTTGGAGACGACGTTGTTAAATGTATTGCGATGAGTTCAACAGATGGTTTAGTAAGAGGAATGGAAGCTATAGACACAGGAGCACCTATTTCAGTTCCAGTAGGACAAGAAACTTTAGGTCGTATGTTTAATGTAACAGGAGACCCTATAGATGAAGCTGGAGAAGTAAATGCTACTGAAAGATGGTCTATTCATAGAGAAGCTCCAAGCTTTGCTGATCAATCAAACGAAACAGAGTTATTAGTTACAGGAATTAAATCAATAGATTTATTATGTCCATACTCAAAAGGTGGAAAAATCGGTTTATTTGGTGGTGCGGGAGTTGGTAAAACAGTTCTCATCATGGAATTAATAAGAAATATAGCAACAGAGCATGGTGGTTTCTCGGTTTTTGCTGGTGTTGGTGAACGTACTCGTGAGGGTAATGACCTTTACTATGAAATGCAAGAATCAGGAGTTATTAAGCAAACAAGTCTTGTTTTTGGTCAAATGAATGAGCCACCTGGAGCTCGTATGAGAATAGCACTTACAGGACTTACAATGGCAGAATACTTTAGAGATAAAGAAGGTCAAGACGTTTTATTATTCGTAGATAATATATTTAGATTTGTACAAGCAGGTTCTGAGGTTTCGGCTCTTTTAGGTCGTATGCCTAGTGCCGTTGGTTATCAACCAACACTTGCTACAGAAGTTGGTACACTTCAAGAGCGTATCACATCTACAAAAACAGGTTCTATTACATCAGTTCAAGCTGTATATGTACCAGCCGATGACTTAACTGACCCTGCTCCAGCAACAACTTTTGCCCATCTTGATGCAACAACAGTTTTATCAAGATCAATAGTTGAGCTTGGTATTTATCCAGCGATTGACCCACTTGAGTCAGGTTCACGTATTCTTGATCCACAAGTAGTAGGTGAAGAACATTATGGAGTAGCAAGAAGTGTTCAGTCTATACTTCAAAGATATAAAGAGTTACAAGATATCATCTCTATACTTGGTATGGATGAGCTTTCTGAAGAAGATAAAATTACTGTTAATAGAGCTAGAAAAATTCAACGTTTTCTTTCTCAACCTTTCTTCGTTGCTGAAAAATTTACAGGATATGATGGAAAATATGTTCCAGTTGCAGAAACTGTAAGAAGCTTTAAAGAAATACTCGAAGGAAAACATGATAGTGTAGCAGAAAACTTCTTCTTAAATGCAGGACCTATTGAAGAAGTTGTAGCGAGAGCTAAAAACTAACTGACACTAACGAAGGAGTGAGTTTTGAATGGCAGAAGCAAAAATTCGTTTGCGTATAGTTACACCAACAGGTGAGCTTTACAATGATGAAGCAACTATGGTTATAATGCGTGGATTAAATGGGGATTTAGGGGTTCTTAAAGGACATCAACCTCTTACTACTGTATTGGATTATGGTTTATTAAAAATAAAAAATGGCGATAAAGAATTAGTTTCTACTATGTTTGGTGGGTTTGTAGATGTACAACCAGATGTTATTACTATTCTGACAGATACTGCAGAATGGTTAGCAGACATAGATAAGAAACGTGCAGAAGAAGCTAAAAGACGTGCGGAGAGCAGAATTAATGATAGCGGTATGGACGTACTAAGAGCTGAGCTTGCTTTAAAGCGTGCACAAATAAGACTTACAGCCAAGTAAAAAAAATAAAAATAAAAAGCCAATATTATTTATTATATCAGGCTTTTTATTTTTATATATTTTTATATTTATTATTAATTTTGGCTATCTTCTTCTTGAATTAACTTAGTTTTTTCACCGTTTTCCTCAACGATATATATATTATCCAAGATAGTAGACTTAAAGTTTTTTCTGAAGTTTTCAAGGTATTTCTCTCTTAACTCCGCACGTTCTTTTATTTCGGTCTCCGTGAGACCCTCTTTAGTTTTGGCTTTTCTAGCAAGCTCATTAATCCTATCTATCATAACAAAAAATATTTCCTTTCTTATTTTATATTATATTATTTTATTTTATATTATATTATTTTATATATTATTTTATATATATTATACACCTATTTTAAGTGCGTCAAGCCCTTATTTTTATTTTTTATATAAAAAATATAAATATGCCATTTTTTTGCCAATGGTGACCTAAAGCTTTTCATAAAATTACCCTAACCATAGCCATAGCTTATAATAATAAATAATAATTTATTTTACAATAATTAAGTTAGCCTGTCAAACTAACGGGGAATTTTCAGCATATATATATATCTTCTTAATTTTTGACATAAAAAAATAAGTATACTCAATTTTTTATGCTAATACACTAGCTAATAAGAGTATACTTATTAAATTTAAATTATATTATAATTACAGACTATAGAATAAAGATACATCTGGACCAAGAGGTATATCAAATACCATCCAAATAACTAGTAGCACTGACCATGCTAATAAAAAGCATATGCTATAAGGTACCATAGTTGAGATAAGCGTACCAATACCAGAATTCTTGTCATATTTCTTAGCGAATATAACTATCATCGCAAAATAAGTCATAAGCGGACTTATTATATTAGTAGTCGAGTCACCTATACGATAAGCTACTTGAGTAAGCTCTGGAGAATAACCAAGTTGCATAAACATAGGCACAAATACAGGAGCTAACATTGTCCACTTAGCCGAAGCTGAACCCATAAATAAATTTATTACCGCTGTTACTAATATAAATACTACCATTAGAGGAGCTCCTGAAAGACCTATTGAAGTTAGGAATTTAGCACCATTTAGAGCTAATACTTGCCCCATATTGCTATAACTAAAATATGCTATAAACTGTGCACATACAAATACTAGTGCTATATATCCGCCCATAGATGACATATTGTTACCTAAAGCAACTCCCACATCTTTCTCGCTCTTATAAGTACCTGATATAAACCCAAATACAACAGATGGTATAAAAAATCCTGTACTAATAAATACTATTATACCACTTATTAATAAACTTCCTTGGTATAAACTTCCGTAGTATTGACTATCTACATTTTGATTTCTAAGAATAGAGTCTTGAGGTAAAGCCCAAGCTATAAGACCTATTATTAAAGCTAATAGAGTTAGATTAGCGAATTTAAGAGCTTTTGCCTCTTGAGGAGTAAGTCTTGTAGCATTTGCAACAGCATCTTTTCCACCTTGACCGCTATCTTCTGTCGGAACAAATTTGCCAAGTCTAGGCTCTACTATCTTGTTAGTAACTATCGTACCTATTAGAACTATCATAAAAGTTGAAGTAGCCATAAAATAATAATTAGCCATAGCCGTAACTTGATAGCTAGGGTCGATTATACCTGCTGCCTCTGTACTAATACCAGATAAAAGTGTATCTACTGTCCCTATCGCAAGATTGGCACTAAAACCCCCAGATACTCCAGCAAAAGCAGCGGCAAGTCCAGCCAATGGATGGCGACCATATGCCATAAATACTACTGCCCCTATAGGCACTAATACAACGTAACCAGCGTCCGAAGCTACATTTGACATAACTCCTAAAAATACTACCACAGGTGTTATTAAGCTCGCTGGCGTAACCGATACTACTTTTTTAAGAGCAGCCGATATATAGCCACTTCCCTCAGCACATCCAACTCCTAGCATCGTCACAAGAACTACTCCTAGAGCTGCAAATCCTGTAAAATTAGTAATCAAACTGCTTATCATATATGTTATACCATCGTCAGTTAATAGGCTTTTGATATAAACAGTTGTTTCTTCAAGCTCACCTGTGGCTGAATTAATAAGCTCACCTGTGGCTGATACGTTAAAAGCACCAAGTATAGCTGAAAGAATTACCACAGCAAAGGCAAAACTACCGAATAGAGTAATTGGATGTGGCAAAGCATTACCTGTTTTTTCTATTACATTAAGAGCCTTGTTAAATAAAGACACTTTTTGGTTTTGAGAATTATTGCTCATAAAAACCATCTCCTTTAATATATTTAGATAAAAAATATATATTTATTTATATATATTTTTTTATATAATTTATATAACAACAATTTAATAATTTAATAATTTAATAAATAAGTGGGATTATTTTATTTTTATATAAATTATATAATAAGATTTTTATATTATACTCGATAAGTTATTATAAAGCAAGCTATATTTTTTGTTATTTTTAATAACGAGGTAATATAGACATATAACTAATATATATATTTATCTAATTTTTATAAAATTTCATCAAAAATACGCAAAAAAAGCAGATAATTATATACCCGCTTTATTTTTAAATAATATATTTATAAATAATTCACTAGTCTATTATTAGATTTTAATAAAAACACTCTATTAGTCACAAACTTACAAATAAATACAAATAGTCATAAAATTACAAAATTATAAATCTACTTATAAATATATTATTTTACTTTTTTTCTAATAACTTAATCGCCTCAAAAGCTGCATTTTGTTCTGCATCTTTTTTGCTTTTTCCTTGACCTTCACCAAGATTTTTATTGTTATGCGTGACTATAGCTGTAAAAAGCTTGTTGTGTGGCGGTCCTTCTTCTCTTAGTAATTCATATTTTATCGGTGAAGAACTTGTTTTTTGTATTAATTCTTGTAGATAGGTTTTGCAATCATTTGTTGTAAAAGTGTACCTTTTTTCTTCTATTATGTCTTTCATTTGAGAGATTATAAATATCTCGGCTTCTGATAAATCTTGTGAATCTGTGTATATAGCACCTATTATGGCTTCAAAAGCGTCTGCCGTGATAGACTCTCTTTTTCTACCACCTGTAATCTCCTCACCTTTTCCAAGATTTAAGTTTTCGCCTATCTTCATATTTTTTGCCACACGTGCTAGAGAGCTCTCACAAACTATGTTGGCTCTAAGCTTAGTTAGCTCACCTTCTGTAAGCTCTGGATACATCTTAAAAATATGATTGCTAATAACAAGCTCTAAAACTGCATCACCTAAAAATTCTAAACGTTCGTTATCTTGTGGCTTATTTGACCTATTCTCATGACTAAAAGATGTATGAGTAAGAGCCATTTTTAATAAGTTTTTGTTTTTAAAATCATAATCTATATTTATATTCATCACCTTAATTGCTAATTAAAATATAGACAAATATACTTATATTAATTAATATTTTAATAGCTTTTCCCTTTCATAAATTTTTTATTAATACAATACCAAATTTTAAAATATTTTAAAATTTTTTAAAATAATAAAGTGAGCTATAAAATATATTTATAAACTCACTTTATTTTAATAGCCAATAATATATATACTTAACTTAATTCAATACTAAAAAAATATAAATTTGCTAAAATCTTAGTTTAGTTATATTCTCTAGGCTGTTCTACGTATTTAACCGCATCTGCAACTGTTTTAATTTTTTCAGCATCATCTGGGTTAAACTCCATTTCAAAATACTCCTCTAGAGTAGAAACAATTTGGAAAATATCTAAAGAATCTGCATCTAAATCTTCTTTAAAAGTAGTTTCTAAAACAATCTCGTCTTCTGAAACGCTCATTTGTTCTGCTACAATCTCTCTTACTTTTTCAAATACTATGCTCATATAAAACCGTTACCAAATATTATAATATTTTTGGTAATCCTTTCTTTTTTTTATTATTTTTATTATTCTTTTTATTTTTATTTTTTAATCTTGTATTCTTTATTCCTTACATCTTACTTTCAAGACGTTTACTTATTATAACATAATAAATAATTATTGGCAAGTTTTTTTTATGCGATTTTTTTTACCACTATTTATATTAATATATAATAATTATTACAAAAATAGAATAACATATACTTATATATTAGTCAATATATATATATATATTTTATATTTATTTATTTTTAATTACAAGTTCCTATAGAGTCTTCTATTTTTTGTATTATATCGCTTTCTATAAACTTATAACACTGATTTATTGAGCTCGTTATCGCTTTGGCATTTGAGCTACCATGAGCCTTTATAACAAGTGATTTAAGACCTAAAAACGGCGCTCCTCCTATCTCTGCATAGTCAAACTTTTTCTTAATATTTAAAAATGCACTCTTTGAAAATAGCGCACCTATACTACATATAAAGCTTGATTTTAGTTGCTCTTTTAGTACACTCGAAAACGTCTGGACTGTCCCCTCAGCTACTTTTAGTATTACATTCCCCACAAATCCATCGCATACTACTATATCGCAATTTCCCTCTGGTATATCCCTGCCTTCTATATTACCTACAAAGTTAATATTTGGCGTTTTCTTTAATAACTTAAACGCTTCTTTTGTGAAAGCATCACCTTTTTCATCTTCTGTCCCTACGTTTACTAGTCCTATTTTTGGGTCTTCAACATTCATTATATTTTGCATATATATTTTGCCTATTATCGCAAAGCTTGGCAAATAAGATGGCTTACTATCCATATTTGCTCCAGAGTCTATTAAAAAAGTGTGTCTTTTTTTGGCTGGTAAAAGAGATGCTAAAGCTGGTCTCTCTACCCCTTTTATACGCTTTATAATAAGAGTTGCTCCTACTAGTAAAGCTCCTGTGCTACCTGCTGATATAAATGCGCTAGCTTCTCCTTTTTTAAGCATATTAAGCCCCACAACAATAGACGAGTCTTTCTTTTGCTTTATTGCAACTGTTGGCGTATCGCTGTAATCTATTACTTGAGTGGCATTTCTTATCGTTATCTGCTCTTTATTATACTTATTACTATATTTATCTAGTTCATTACTTATTACTTCTTCTTGTCCCACCAGCACAACTTTTATCTTTGGATTTTGGTTAACTGCGTCGACTGCTCCTTGTATATTAATAAAAGGCGCATTATCCCCGCCCATAGCATCTACTGCAATAACGTAATCTTTATTATTCGACATAAATTTTATCAACCCTATTCTATTATAATCTATCCTATTATCCTATATTTAACTCTATCCTATTATAATCTATCCTATTATCCTATTTTTTTTTATAAAAAAAGCCGTAGAATTCTAATTATCTACAGCCTTTTTATTTATTTAACTTCAACTATTGTTTTTTTACCATAGCAACCACAAGCTTTACATACTTTGTGGCGTAATTTTAATTCTCCACATTTATCACATTTTACTAAAGTCGGGCTAGATATTTTCCAGCTTTGTGCTCTCCTTTTGTCTCTTTTAGACTTCGACATCTTACCTTTTGGACAAATTGACATAATTTTAAATCCTCCGTTTTTTCTTTAATTTAATAAAACAGTTTAATAAAACTTTTTATTTTATTCTTAATTAATATTATTTTTTTATTTTTCTTTAATTCTTTTATTCACTCGGAAAAAGATGTAAAAAACCTTCGAATCTTGGGTCTCTATATTCTCTATCGCATCCACAGTCTTCCCCATTTAAGTCATGACCACATATTCGACATAGTCCTTTACAATCTTCCCTACACAAAGTCCTCATTGGCATATTCAAAAAAATATTAGTGATAAGCGGTTTTTCTAGATTAATATTATTATCTTTACTAGAAAAGCCCCACATTCCCTCTCTCTCGTAATAATCCTCGTCATCATAATCTTTATCATCACTACTATTATTACTAGTCTTAGAAAATACTTCTATTAAGTCATGCATCTCTATTATCTCTATATATTCTTCTAAGCAGTTATTACATATCATAGTTATTTCAGCTTTTGCTTCACCACTAAATGTGTACTCGCCATCAGAATTTGTGATAGTTCCAGACCCCTTAATTTTTGCTTCGCCATTAAGCAAAACATCTTTTGGAAGGTTAATACTACCCTCGAATTTAACTTCTTTGCTATAACCATTATTTAGGTTATTAACATTAATATTCATAATAAAATAACACTCCCAGTATTTATTATACTAACAAAACCGTTAATCAAATATAATTAACGACAATTCAACACTAATTATAAATGTTTCTCTATAATTTGTCAACTCTTATTTTCTTATTTTATTTATATATTATATATTCTTATTATACATCGTTCTATTCATATGCCTAGGGTTTATTACAAGTATATATCCCAAAAGATTTAAAAAAATTAAAATACCTCCCAAAAATATCCAATCGTTGCTAAAGCTTATCGTAAATAGTATTGCTTGAGTCATATTATATAATAATTCTATTTTTACGTTTTTTAAATACTGCTCTTTATTGCTTTCTAGCTTTAAATTACGTGTTGCCCAGATTGAGCAACTAAAGAGTGGAATTAGCTTTAATAGCCATAAAAAAATATTACTTAAACCTTCTTCTTCTGTTAGTATAGGCTGTAAACATACGTTCAATAAGCAAGCTTGTAGTATAAGGGCTATTAGAGTTAAATTTGAGTTTTTAATATTAACATCATCACTTATATTATTCGCTATAGCATCATTTATAGAGCACTCTAGCGCTTCTTCTATATTACTTTCTAAAACGTCATTTATTACTTTATTTTCTATCCCCAATAGCTCGTCAACAGAAATATTATAAATACTTGCTAGTGCTACTAAATTTTCTAAACTTGGAGTAGATTGGTTACTTTCCCATTTAGAAACAGCCTGTCTTGAAATTCCTATTTTATCTGCGAGCTCCTCTTGAGATAAGCCATTAAGTTTTCTGAATTTCTGAATTCTTTTACCTTTATCCATATACACTTAAATATTTCCTTTCTATATCTTTTTATATCTTTTATATATACCACTATACCAAAATTATTAATAGCGGTCTACCAACCAAACCTTGAAATTTGTCAACCAACAGTTGCAACCCGATTTTTACAAATAAAATCGATATCGTTTATTAATAATTCTTTCTTTTTAATATTTATTGCAATAATTTTAATTTTATTGTACAATGTTATTTAGAACATTTTAAGTTTAAAAGAAAGAGAGAGTATCACAAGAGTTATGAAGAATAAAAATAGTTTATTTATATTAAACTTTATTATTACTCTTATTATTTGTTTTAGTTGTTTTTTAAATACAGCTACGAATACTTTAAGCATATTCGCCAACCCCAATACGTCTATGCTTAATTTTTATTTGAGTGATAAAAGCAATACAATTATTTATGAAGATGATTATGTAACATATATTAGACTAACAAATGGGAGCGTCATTTCTATTTTAAATGCTATTAATACTAAAGTAGATAGTAATTCTAGCACTAGTGCAAGTAATACTACTATTGAGAGTACTTCTAGTGAAAGTACTACCACAAGTGAAATGAATAGCGTTCCTACCATTGCTACTATTCCCATTAAAAATGCTAATATTAACATACCAATCCTCACTTATCATGATATAACAACTAATGATTTTGTTATTGGAAATGTACAATTGACGCAAGAGCGTTTTAAACAAGATATGCTTTATCTTCAAGAAAATGGTTATACTCCGCTCCTAGTAGATGATTTTATAAATATAGCTAATAATACTCAGTTAGCACCTGAAAAACCTATTATGATAACGTTTGATGATGGTTATATCTCTAATTATGAGTTAGCTTTCCCTATTCTAAAAGAAACTAATATGAAAGCTATAATCGGTGTTATTGCTATAAATATACGTGATGATGCTGGGAAAGGTCTTCATACTTTTTTAAGCTGGGAGCAGTGTAAAGAGATGTATGAGAGCGGTTTAGTTGACATAGAAAATCATACTTATAATTTACATAATCCAGATACAGGTGGACGAGGTATAGTAGGGGGTATAAATGGGATAGGCAAGCACCCAACAGAGTCGGAATATGAATACAAGCAACGCCTCAAAAATGATTTAGAGACTTGCAATTATTTAATAGAGTCAAACGTGGGTAATATAGTTAAGTATTTTGCGCACCCTTACGGCTATACAGAGGACTTAGCATATGAAGTGTTTGAAGAAATAGGGATAGAAGTAGCGACTAATAGTAAAGTAGAGGTTGCTAAAATAGAACAAGATAATCTCAAGCTAGGGCGACTAAGTATTAATATGAGCGAGTCACTGGAGGAAGTTTTAATACGATACGGCTTTTAATTAAGCTAATATAAAAATATAATAAAAAGTATGAGCGTATATTTCGCTTGTGCTTTTTTAGTGCTTGGAATAGTTAAATAAAAATAAAAAATTAATGTTTATCATTAAAAATATATTGACATTTATTTAATTTAGCTTTAAACTAATAATATATTAGAATAAGAAAGTAAGAAATTTAATTAATAATTTAAAGGAGATGATTTTTATGAAAGATTTAACTAATTTGATTAATAAAAGAACTGCTGGAAAATTAGCAGGGGTTATGCAGGTTTTATGTATAGTTTATATTTTATTATTAACTGCTGGGGTAGGGCTAGTTTGTATGGGAAAATTGGAGTATGCTTTGCGTACAAACGATGGATATTACCCAAGAGCGCTATATTCTAACGAAGTACAGAGTGAGAAAGGAGTAGGTGGAGGACCAGCTATATCATTAGAAGATGATATTTATATTACAACTTCTTCACCAGACGGAAAGATTAGCCTAACAACGCATATATGCTTAGCAGTTATGCATTCATTACACATTCTCACTATAATATACACAATGACTCTAGTATTTAATGTTTTAGATAACATAAAAAGAGGTGATATATTTATTAAGGAAAATGCTAATTATTTAATGCATTATACTATAATACGCCTATCATTAGTTTTTATATATCCTTTTGTTAAGCTGTTGTTTGTGGAAATAGTAAATATTTTTCTAATATACGATAATATTTCTCTCTCGACAGGACAGGGGATGTTGAGTGACTTTATGCCAAGTATAGGGTTTTTATTAGCAGTTTATATTATAAACAACGGAGTAAATTTACAAGATGAGGTTGATAGTATAGTATGATTATTATTAGATTAGATAGAGTTTTGGCGGATAGAAAAATGAGGTTAAACGAGCTTGCTGAAATAGTAGGCATATCGAATGTTAATTTATCGAACCTAAAGACAGGGAAAGTAAAGGCTATAAGGTTTTCTACTTTAGATGCCATTTGTAAGGCTTTAAAATGTGATATAGGGGATATTTTAGAATATGTAGACGAAGACGAAGAAGATTAATATAAAAAGCCAGCTTATTAATTAATAAATTGGCTTTTATTTTTATACTATATAATACTACTCATCTAATTTCACTTTTTGGTTGTTCTGCTCAAACTTTCTATAGTAGTTATATGATATTGCTATAGGTGAAAAGCAAGTTATAAGTAGTAAAATAAAAAATACTTGTATGTTGTTTAGTAATAGGGCGTTTGCTAGTCCTATAATACCGCAGTAAAACCACACTTTACCTGCAACTCTATGAGTATAATACCAGTTGTCTTCCGAGTTTAGAGTCCAAGCTGTTCTTACTCCGATAGTATAATTCTTCTTGCACTTGGGCATAAAATTGCCAAATATTATAAATAAAATACTAATAAATAAGAACATTATTCGGTTCATATCAAAGTTATAGTCCAGCGAATAGCCGATTATTAGTCCTATTATGATATTAGATAGTATAGGCGTAAAATATATCATCTTACTTTTAAGCTTATCTGAGTTGTTGTCTTTAAGAGGGTCTACTTTAATAGCAACTATTACTAGTAAGTGTAAAATTACTAAGTATAGAGTTGCTCCTATAGTTGCTTGAAACTTAGTCATATACTCGTTAGGTACGCCATTAAATCCAAAGCTTGTCGCCATCTCGTCTGGCAGTCTATCCCATATTAATAAGCTTACGAGCGCTGGGATTAAGCAAGCCAAACTAGATATTATTATATTTTTTATGTTTAAGCTATCTTTATTATTTATGTCATTCATATTAGTCATCTCCTTTATTTTAGTTTATTTAAACATCTTCTTGTTTAATACTAACATCTTCTTGATTATCTACCTGTTTAATCTCATTTAGCCATAAAATTATCTCCTCTACCACACTAGTATTCAGCTCGTAGTATATAAAATTCTTACGCTTTTCTTCTTTTATTAGGTCAGCCTTTTTAAGTATGGATAGATGGTATGAGATAGTAGCGCTCGTCATATCGAAATTACTACTTATTTCTCCAGCCGAAAGCTTTTTTTCACGCAACATCGTTAAGATATTTCTCCTTACAGGGTCTGCTAGTGCCTTGAACGTCTCTTGAAAGCCCAATTTTATCATCTCCTTTATTTAATATAATTTATATGTTCAAGCTATCTATTTAGAAGTTTATCTAATTAGAATAATATCATACGGATTTCTTTTTGTCAATAATATTATTTTATATTTTATAAAAAGCTCCTAATAAAATTCACACAAAAGAAAATCTACCACAAAAAAAAAGAAACATATACATATTAATTAAACATATCATTACCATTTAAATATAATTATAAAAATAAAATATTCTAGTTGAATAAATGTTGCGCAGGTGATATAATAAAAAAAGTTGCGTAAAGGTTTTTAAAATAAAAAAAATAAAAAAAATAAAAAAATAAAAAAATAAAAAATTAAAAAAACTAAATCTAGGAGGATTTTAAAATGGGTAAATATTTTGGAACTGATGGTGTTCGAGGTCTCGCTAATATAGAGCTTACTCCTGAGCTTACTTATAAGCTTGGTCGTGCTGGTGCTTTCGTACTTACGCAAGAAAAACACCATAAGCCTACTATTGTTCTTGCTATGGATACTAGAATATCTTGTGATTTGTTAGAAGCTAGTCTTATATCTGGTATGTGCTCTGTAGGGGCTAAAGTTATTTGTATAGGAGTTATTCCTACTCCAGCGGTAGCTCATCTTGTTAGGAAGTATGAGGCAGATGCTGGCGTAATGATTAGCGCTAGCCATAACCCTTTTATGGATAATGGCATTAAATTCTTTGACTCAAAAGGCTTAAAGTTAAAAGATGAATTAGAAAACCAAATAGAAAAACATATAGACGAAAACTGCGTTAATATTCCATACGCTCAAGGTAAAGATTTAGGATACAAAGAAATTAGAGAAGACGCAATAGATGATTATATAAAATTCCTAAAGTCTACTCTTAATATTAATGACTCCAACAACAATTTAGCTAATCTAAATGTTGTTATTGATTGCGCAAATGGTGCTACTTACCAAACTGCACCTTTATTATTTGAAGAACTTCAAGCAAATACAACTGTTATAGCTAGAGAGCCAAATGGCATTAACATAAATGATAATTGTGGCTCTACTCATATGCAAGAGCTTTGTAAAGTAGTGCTAGAAACTAAAGCAGATATTGGTATAGCATTTGATGGAGATGGCGATAGATGTCTTGTAGTAGATGAAAATGGCTGTATAGTAGACGGAGATGAGATTATGGCAATATGTGCGCTATATTTAAAGAGCCAAAATAAGTTAAATAATAATACGATTGTCGCAACTGTTATGAGTAATCTTGGACTATTTATATATGGCGAAAAGAATGATATTAATATATCTAAAACTAAAGTTGGAGATAGATATGTACTAGAAGATATGCTAGAAAATAATCATAACTTCGGCGGTGAACAGTCTGGGCATATAATATATTTAGATTATAATACAACAGGTGATGGTATATTGACTGCGATTAAGCTACTTGAAGTTATAAAAAACACAGGTAAAAAATTGTCGGAGCTAAAATCTGTTTTAAATATATTACCACAGGTTTTAGTAGGAGCAAAAGTAGATAACTCTAAAAAATATGATTATTTAAACGATGATGTAATATGTGAAGAAATAAGTAAGCTAGAGAAAATGTTTGAGGGGAAAGGTAGAGTATTAATAAGACCTTCTGGGACAGAGCCACTCGTAAGGGTAATGATAGAGGGCGAAGACCAAGATAT
>JAWXUY010000149.1:0-4955 GCA_044425885.1 bacterium
TAGAGAGGTCGGTAGTGCTTTTTATATCTAATTCTAAAGCTTGAGGAGTAGATAGGTCGGCACTGCTATTATTAATATCTAATTCTGAAGCTTGAGTTAAATCAATAATATTGTTATTAGTGTTAAACTCCACATTGTTTTTAATAATGCTCTTGTCTTTGCTTACCGCTATGCTTGGTATTAAAATATGCTTGCTTAATTCTTCTTCTATACTATCTATTAAAAACTCATATATAAAATTTTCGTTTTCAAACCTCGCCTCCAACTTCGTAGGATGTACGTTTACATCTACACTGCCTTCAGGAGTAGTTAAGTTTAAAATAACTACAGGAAACTTTGAATTCATAAGCTTTCCCGAATACGCTTCCCCGATTGCATCATTAACTAACTTACTTTTTATATACCTGTTATTAATAAAAAAATTGCTGTAATTTCTATTTCCTCTTGAGATTTCAGGTCGACCTACTAGCCCAGTTAACTTAAAATTGTTTTTGGTAGCCTCGATAGGTAATAAAGCTTTTGCTATTTCACCACCATATACATATAAAGCAGTGTTTTTTAGAATTCCACTTCCATCAGTAGAGATAATTTCAGTATTGTTGTTGAGGTACTTAAAAGAAACATTTGGATTACCAAGCGCTAATTTCGTAATAATTTCAGTTATATAAAAACTTTCACTGGCATCTTTTTTTAAGAATTTTAACCTCGCTGGAATATTAAAAAATATGTCTTTTATTACAAAAGTGCTTCCCACTAGAGTAGCTATTTCTTTTTTGCTTTTAAAAACTCCACCTTCTATACTTATTTGAGTGCCTATATCATCATGCTCTGTCTTTGTTGTCATCTCTACACGAGCAATCGAAGCTATACTTGCAAGAGCTTCTCCTCTAAAACCAAGAGTAAGAATATTGTCTAAATCATCAATATCAGTTATCTTGCTAGTTGAATGCCTAATAAAAGCAGTGTTTATTTCATCTTTTTTTATACCAGTTCCATCATCTTGGATTTTGATATAAGACTTACCACCGTTTTTTATTTCTATGCTAATATTTTTGGCATTAGCATCTATAGCATTTTCTACTAACTCTTTTACGATAGAAGACGGTCTCTCTATAACTTCCCCCGCTGCTATTTTATTTATTAAATTATCGTCTAATATTTTAATTTTATTAAATTTTTCCAAAATTACCTTCCTTAATTATTATTAAATTATTATTAATTTTTGCTATAAATTATCTAACTTACTTTTTATATCAGATAGCTTTTTCCAAGCATCTAGAGGAGTTGTATTATTTATGTCAAAGTTTTTCAGTTCTTCTTCTAACCCTTCTATAAACAATGACTTTTTGTCATCTAAATCATTATTATAACAAGCGTCATACCTACTATCACTGTCACTATTCTTGCTCTTATTATAATCTTTTTCATCTAATACTTTCAGTACTACGTCTGCTCTCTCTAATACACTAGGAGGTATTCCTGCTAATTTTGCCACATACAATCCGTAGCTACTTACAGCTATACCTTTTATAATCTTTCTTAAAAATATTATATCTTTGCCAGTGTTTTTAACTTCTACACAATAGTTGTTTACTCCCTGTATCTTTTCTTCTATCTCTGTTAGCTCGTGATAATGCGTTGCAAATAGCGTTCTACTTCCTAATATAGATTTATTTGCTATATACTCTAAAACTGCCCAAGCAATACTTAAACCATCGTATGTACTTGTCCCACGACCTATCTCATCTAGTATTAATAAACTATTACTCGTCGCAGTGTTTAATATATTAGCAACCTCTGACATTTCTATCATAAAAGTACTTTGACCAGTTGCTAAATCGTCGCTTGCCCCAACCCTTGTAAATATCTTATCTACTATAGAGATATTTGCACTATTACATGGCACATAACAGCCTATTTGAGCCATTAAAACGATTAGTGCTACTTGCCTCATATAAGTAGACTTTCCAGCCATATTAGGACCAGTTATAACAGCTAACCTATTCTTATTTTTGTCTAAAATAGTGTCATTTGGGATAAAAATATCTTCTATAAGAAGCTCTACTACAGGATGCCTGCCCATATTTATAATAATCTCGGCATTATCATCATTTTTATCTATATCTTTTAATATAGGCTTAGAATATTTATTTTTTTCAGCAACTATACTAAAAGAACATATAACATCTAGTATAGCTATCAAACTAGCTACTTTTTGAATTCTTGGTATGCTTTCAAAAATATTAACTCTTAAATTACAAAATATCTCGTATTCAAGCTCAACTAATTTTTCATCAGCATTTAGAATAGTATCCTCTATTTCTTTTAACTCGTCAGTTATGTAGCGCTCACCATTTGAAGTAGTCTGCCTTCTTATAAAATAATCTGGTACTAGCTCTACATATAGGTTACCAACCTCTATATATTGCCCAAAAATTTTATTATTTTTTACTTTTAAATTTTTAATTCCCGTCTTTTTACGCTCTCTTTGTTCAAGCTCTTTTAACCAAGTACCTCCATCTTTTTTAGCATTTCTATACTTATCTACTAGCTCATTAAAACATTCTTTTATTATAGCTCCGTCACGTATACTTATAGGCGGTTCGTCTGCTATAGTAGTATTTAATAAATTATATAAATCACTTAAATCATCATACTCAGCTAATATTTCAGTCAATAAGTTTTCTTCTAAACCTTTTGACTTTCTTAAACTTTCTAGATTTTCAAGACATTTTTTAATATCTGGTAAATTTAAAAAACTAACTTTAAGAGTATTTAAATCTCTAGCATTAACAGTTTGGTAAGATATTTTGGTCAAAAGCCTTTCTATATCCCTAATCTGTGATAATAGACTAATAAGACTTGCTTTTTCTAAAGGGTCACTTAATAAAATAGAAACACTATCAAGTCTCCTATTTATTTCCTTTTTTTGTATTAAAGGCTGTTCTATCCACTTTCTAATAAGCCTTCCTCCCATAGGAGTATTTGTTTTATCTAAAACCCATAAGAGAGAACCCTTTTTGGATTTCTCTCTTATAGTTTCAGTTAATTCTAGGTTTCTTCTTGATGATATATCTATAGCCATAAAATGACTATTTGTATATTTCTTTATGTTTGATATATGTGACAAAGAAATTTTTTGGGTATCACATAAATATCTTAATAACCCCCCGCTTACGCATATTATAAGAGGGTCTTTATCTATACCAAATCCACTAAGACTTTTGGTATTAAAATGATTTTTTAAAATTTGAGTTGCATTTTCTATCGTAAAATAAAAATCTAGACAAACATATAATCTTTTATTAAATATTCTTTCTATCTCTTTTACTATACTAAAGTCAGCATTACATATTATTTCAGATGGATTATATTTTGCTATTTCATCTATTAGCTTATACTTACTTAAAAGTGTAAATTCCATCGTTAAGAATTCACCTGTTGAAACATCGCAGACTGCTAAGCCAAATCCAGCTTTATTCTCAAATAAGCACATTATATAATTATTTTGTGATTCTTCTAAAACGTTTGTATCTATTAGCGTTCCAGATGTTACTATCCTAACTACATCTCTTTGTACTACTTTTCCTACAGCGTCTTTTGCATCTTCTATTTGGTCACATATTGCGACTTTATAACCTTTTTTTACCAACTTAGATATATATGTCTCAGATGAGCTAAATGGAACTCCGCACATATCTACTTTTAATTGTTCGCCGTCTTTCTTACCACAATTTTTACTAGTTAGCGTTATCCCTAGTGCATCTACTGCTAGAAGTGCATCTTCAAAAAACATCTCATAAAAATCACCTAGTCTAAAAAATAATAAACAATCTTTATAATTTTTTTTAATATCTAAATATTGGAGCATCATAGGTGTATATCCTGACATATCTAAAATCTCCTAATTATTAACTATTACTTACTTACTTATTTATTTATTTATTAAATTAATTACAACCACAACCACAGCCTGAGCCACAATCGTCATCTTCGTAAGCACCTCCACAACAGCCTCCACCTGAACCACAACCACAGCCTGTTCCATTATCAAATTTTTGACCTACAATAGTAGCATTAAATACGTCCATTATTTGTGCTACAAATCTATGGAAAACTTCTTCAGCTTGGAAAAAGTCCGAGATAAGTGAATTTTTTTGCATTTCTTCTATAAGACTAGTTAATTCTGCTTGGTCTGCCTCTAACTCAGATGGGTCTTGCATATCTTGTGATTTCATTTGAAAAGCTTGTACTTTTTCACCATAGTTTTGTAGTATATTCATTGCTTCTTCGTTCGCTTCAAAAGTTTCTCTTGCTTTAGTATATGCTTTACCAGCATCTGTGTTTAATAAATCGTTTGCTAAACTTGTAGCCTTACCAAAAAGTTCCATGTAAACATCATTCATAATTATAATCCTCCGAATTTTAATTTTTATTTTTATTTTTATTTTTTTCTTGACAATTATTATTATATATTATATTTATTATTATAACAAGTTTTTTTTAATATTTTTTTATTTTATATTACTTCTCCTATTAAATAAAATGTCTTACAATCTACGATTTTTATCTCGCATATTTTCTCTACCAGTCTCTCTCCACCTTTGAAGTGTACTAAGCTATTATCTTCTAGTCTACCTTTTATTGTTTGCGTCTTAGAGTCATATTCTTCTCCTAGCACTTTAAATATTTTTCCTATTTTAGATTGGTTAATTTCTAGTATAATAGGGTTAAGCGTCTCGACTACCTGATTAAACCCTTGTTTTATTACATCTTCTGGCACTTGGTTCTCCATTTGAGCTGCTGGTGTCCCTGTTCGTTTTGAATATATAAACGTAAATGCACTACTATATCTTACTTTTTTTATAATATCTATTGTATCTTGTACTTGTTCTAGTGTCTCTCCTGGAAAACCTACTATTATATCAGTTGTGATCGCTATATCTGGTATCTCT
>JAWXUY010000150.1:0-4929 GCA_044425885.1 bacterium
AGATGATTATCATTCAAACAAAGACAAGTTAGATAAAATAGGTTTTACTCCTATTAATACAGAGCATATAGAAGAAGTATTTATTTTCTTAACAAATCATGAGTATTTTACTGGTTATATTGCTTTTGAAAGGTATAAAACTACTAAACTATCTGAAAATGAGCTAAATATATTAATATCTCTTTGTCGTATGTTAAATATGGGAATAGGTAAGCAAAATCTAACTCAAAAATATGAGATGGAGTTATTGATAAAAGATATTATATTAAACAACGAAGAAACTCCTATAGCAGTGGTAGAAAAGTATACTTTTAAGATATTATATCATAATGATTTTTATTATAGCGTATTTCCTAATATCGCAGTAGGAGGCATATGTTATGAGCTATTAGGAAGAAATAAGCAATGTGATGAATGTTGTTTTGACAAAGATTTATTGATGAATGATGCAAACCAATGCGATCATCAGTGGATAAAAAAAGCAGTGCCATATACTCTAGAAAACGGTAAAGAGGTCTATGTTATATACTCAAAAGACAGCATAGACTACATCAAAAAGATTAATGCGGTAGACAATCTAACTCAAGCTTTATTATTTAGAGGTCTCGAAGAATATTATGAAAAGTTTGTAAAAGTTAATGAGTATAACTATGCTTTGTGCTCCCTTGATATAGACAAGTTTAAGTACATAAATGAAATCTTTGACTATAATACTGGTGACAAAATCCTTAGAAAAGTAGCCAATGTTATACAAAATTTTATAGTGACTGATGAAAATTTTTGCAGAATAGATGGTGATAAATTCGCTATTTTATTACGTTATGATGACGAGTTCGACCTTCACTTAAGAATGAAAAGTCTTTCTAAAAAGTTTGAAGATATGAAAAATGAACATTTCCCAGAAACAAGAATAAATATCTCCGCTGGTCTCACTACTGTAAACCGTAATATATCTCTAACAAATCTTCTAAACCAAACTATAATAGCCAGAAAAAACTCCAAAGGTTCTCATAAAAATAATTTCTCTTATTATAATCCAGAAATAGATATGAAAATCAAAAGTGAATTACAAATAGAAGAAAAAATACCACGTGCAATAGAAAATGACGAGTTTATACCATATATACAGCCTAAATTTAATATTTATACAAAAAAAATATGTGGAGCAGAAGCTCTTGTGAGGTGGAGGCTATCAGATGGCACGATGATATTCCCAGACCAGTTTATACCTCTCTTTGAAAAAAATGGTTTTATTTGTCAACTAGATTTTATAGTATATGAAAAAGTAATGAAACATATAAGAAAGTGTTTAGATAATGGCTTTAACGTTTATCCTATATCCGTAAACGTTTCCAGAAATCACATTGCTAACAAAAATTTTCTTAATGAGTTTATGAGGTTAGTAAGACTTTATAACATACCAAGAGAATATATAGAGCTAGAGATAACTGAAAGTATATTCGTAGAAGATATACAAGAGCTTAAAAATTTTGTTAGTGGTATGAAGGGTTATAAGCTTAAAGTATCAATAGATGATTTTGGAAGCGCCTATTCTTCTCTACAAAATTTAACGGACATAGAAGTAGATATACTTAAAATAGATAAAGGGTTTCTTAACAACATTGATATGTCCGAGACCGTAATAACTAAAGATGAAATTTTATTAAGAAATATTATTAATTTAGCAAAAGAGCTAGAATTTCATGTAATATGTGAGGGCATAGAGAGCGATGAGCAAATAGAGTTATTAAAGAAAGTTGGCTGTGAGTATGGGCAAGGTTACGTATTTGCCAGACCGATGCCTATAGAAGATTATGAGAAGCAGTTTCTTCAATGTTAACATATATTAGTATTAGTATTGGTATTAGTATTAATATTATAATTATATAAAATGCTTGATATAAATTATTTTTTAATTTATAATATAAAATGGCTATTGCTCATTAATTTAAAAACAAAATAATTAAATAATTAATTAATTAAAGAAAGAAAGAAAGGATTATTCATAATGGAAAATTTTAAAAATAAGTTTACTTCGGCTTTAGGTACGCTTGGTGAGGGAGTTAAATCTTCTGCTAACATAATTTCTAGCAAAGATATAAAAATTAAATATCATGTAGAGGGACTCTCTAAACTCAAAAAAATAGAGCATGGGGATTGGATAGATTTATATACGGCTGAAGAAGTTAATCTAGAAGCAGGCGATTTTAAGCTTATATCTTTAGGTATATCAGTAAAATTACCAGAAGGCTATGAAGCTCACATAGTGCCTAGAAGCTCTACTTTTAAGAATTTTGGTGTATTACAGACTAATCATATGGGGGTAATCGACGAGAGTTATTGCGGTGAGCAAGACCTCTGGAGGTTTCCAGCTTTAGCTATGAAAGACACAACTATCCCAAAAAATAGTCGAATTTGTCAATTTAGAATATTTAAAAAAATGCAATTGGTAGAATTTATAGAAGTTGATAGTATGACAGATGAAAATAGAGGCGGTTTTGGTAGCACTGGCGTTAATTAAAAACTCCACTAAAACAAGGCTAAAAAAAAGGAGTAGTTTTAACCAAGCTACCCCCCTTTTTTTATCTATGTATATAATTATCAAATATATAACAAAGTCTCCTAATTTAAGTAATGAATTTTAATTTTATTTTAGAATTTTTGTAACAAAAAAATACTTGCTAATAATTGTTTAGTATGTTATAATGGGTTAGCGTATTAAGATGGGCAAAAAAATTAAGAAGTTATATGTCTGTGTTATAACTCTAAAAATTATTTAGCGCATAATAAGAGATATAGATGTACTAGCAACAAAATTTAATCCTTATATAAACTTATGTATTTGGATTAGATTTTTTTGTATTCAGCATAATAAATAATATATTAATAATAAAATAATAAAAAGGAGTTGCTAAAATGAATAATAATGAAAATAGAGAGTTAACGCAAGACGAAATAGAAATACAATCTTTATTGAATGATATTTTTTCAAATATTAAAATTATATTTGCTACAAGTTTAAGCTATATGTCAATAGCTCTAGATAATCTTAAAATATATCCTTATATTGATGAAGAAATACAAGCTTTTATATTATCTGGTAAAGACCCTAGATTTGGTACAGATGGTGAAATCTTACTTTATTATCCCCCTTATATAATAAATAATTTTCAAAATATGCCTCGAAACATATTACATTCATTATTGCATTGTGTCCTACACCATATTTTTACAGAGTATAGTAAATATGATGAAAAAGACGTTTATTTATGGAATATATCAATGGATATATGCGTTGAAAATATAATAGAAGAAATTATAAGTGGCAATAAAGATTGTGAAAAATTTAAATGCGGTATTGCATCTATAAAAAGAGCTATGATAGCGGATATAGGATTAGTTTTTGATTCATTAACGCCTGATTCTGTATTTGAGGCTTTAAAATTTCTAACTGATGAAGAATTAATTAACTATGAAGAAATATTTAAAGTAGACGACCATCTAGTATGGAATTTTAGTTCAGAAGGCAAAGGAAGAAGCGTTAATAATAACAATGGTGATGGTGAAAAACAAGATGAACAAAGTCAAGATCAATCATTAGATGACTACAACGAAAGGCAAAGACAGAAAAATAAAAACATAACCAAAGATAAATGGAAAACTCTATCAGAGATGATAAAGCAAGATATGAAGAATAGTATGAATAACCAACATATTGGAGACTCTACTAGTTCATTATCTAAAAATTTAGGAAACTTAAATTCAGAGAAGTATAGCTATGAAGAATTCCTGCAATTATTTGGGATAGAAAACGAAGCACTTAAAATTAATGAAGATGAGTTTGATTTAGGCTATTACTCATATGGACTAGAGCTTTATAGTGATATGCCCTTTATAGAGCCTCTAGAGTATCAAGATATTAAGCAAATAAAGGATTTTGTAATAGCAATAGACACTTCTGGCTCTATTAATATAGATTTAGCCCGAAAGTTTCTAACAAAAACTTATAATATATTAAAGACTAAAGAGTCATTTTCTGATAAAGTAAATATACATATTGTTCAATGCGATTATATAATCCAAGATGTAGTACATATAAAAAGTCTTGAAGATATAGATGAATATATCCAAAACTTTGAAGTTAAAGGTCTGGGTGGTACAAGTTTTATTCCAGTTTTTAATTACGTAGATGAGTTAATAACGTCTGGTGATTTTAATAATCTGAAAGGTATGGTATATTTTACAGATACTTTTGGGGAATTTCCGACTAATGCCCCTGATTATGAAACAGTTATAATATACTCAAAAAGTGATTTAGGTTATTATAAGCCGAATATACCTAATTGGGCTATCGGATTTGATTTGGACAAAACAGATTTAAATTAAAATTAAAATAATATTATATTATATATAAAAAACAAATTATAAATTAAATATAACTAACCCAAAAAGGAGATAATAAATTTTATGAATATACAAGAAGCAAAAAACGAAGTTAAAAACACAGTTGAGGTTTACTTAGAGAAAGATGAATTTGGTGAGTATTTAATACCATCTGAAAAACAAAGACCAGTATTTTTAATGGGTTCGGCTGGTATAGGAAAAACTGCTATAATAGAGCAAATAGGTGCTGAGCTTGATTTGCCTGTAGTATGCTATAATATGACTCATCATACAA
The DNA here is from genome assembly GCA_044425885.1 of bacterium. Classification (GTDB taxonomy): domain Bacteria; phylum Bacillota; class Clostridia; order Lachnospirales; family CAG-274; genus Tyzzerella. Next base: position 4,679 of record JAWXUY010000150.1, read on the forward strand.
GACAAAGTTCTATAGGTTTACCATACATCGAAGTAAAAGAATTTAATGGCGTATCACAAAGAACATCAGAGTATACAATGAGCGAAATAGTTGGTAATATATATAATATGATTGAAAAAACAGGTAAAAAAGAGGGAATATTATTTCTAGATGAGATAAATTGTGTATCTGAAACATTAGCACCTATTATGCTACAATTTTTACAATACAAGGTGTTTGGTAATCATCCAATACCTAAGGGATATGTAGTA
>JAWXUY010000151.1:0-4893 GCA_044425885.1 bacterium
TAAATGCACTAGATTTATAATATGCTCTATAAACTTGCTTAATATAATCCTAGCAGTTATCATATCATTTCTCTTGAGAGCTCTAATAAGATTATACTGCCCTGTTTGACAAACTAAATGAGCTTCGCTAGCGATTTTCTTAACCCATACCTCAGTAGGATAATGCCTACTTAACTCTTTTCTTATTTTAGAAAACTCACCTAAATCATCTCTAAAGACCTTGCCATTTGTAGCATGAGCGAGTTGGTAATCACTTAAGAAAAGCCATTCTTCAAGCTTTTGTGGAAAACTCTCAAGCTCTATGAGATTGCTATAAAAACCACCTATGCTAAAAACACCAGCTCTCTTATTTGTGTTATTATTTGTATTGCTATTTGTATCACTACTTGCAATTTTTCTTTCTACCCCTTTATAAATAAGAGGTAACTTGTCATACTCACCTTGTAGCTCTTGTCCTATTTTGTCATAAATATCTTGCGGTAACCACATACAAAATCCAGCACCAAAATCATGGTCTTTTGAGAAATCATCATCGAAGCCAAAACACTCAGAGCCTTCACCCACTAGCCCAATAGCAATTTTACTCTCATACTCTGGAAACTTTTCTTTAATCATAGGTGCTCCAAACTCATTATAAAAATCATTGCTAAGCTCAAGACCTTTTATATTTAGAGTATCACAACCAAGCTCACCTAGAACTTGCTTTAAGTTTTCTTCAAGCATATAATAATTTTGGGTCTTGCCGATATACTTTTCTATATGAGCCATCGCACGCTTGTATAAATCCGCCGACTTTTCATAATTTTTTAATAAATAATTTATTTGGGCATAAGTTGCAAGAGTTGCACTGTAGTGATAATCTTCATGCTTGTCAAATAGAGAGCAAGACTTAACTATATGTTGTTCGGCTAACGATAAATCATCTAAACTTATATAGATTTGAGATAAAGTAGTGTGGGCAGTAGCTATTTGAACTTCTACACTTGTAATATCATGCTGAGCTCGTAATATTGTAATAGAATTGTTTAAATAATTAATCGCCTCTTGATATTTACCAAGCTCTATATATAATAAACTTAGATTGTTGTATAAACAAGCGACCCTATAATCATTGGTAGCTAATAAATTGTTGGCATTGTAAATCTCAAGACACTTATTATAATACTCAAGCGCTAAATCATAATTTTTGAAAGACCTTTGAGCCGTAGCGATATTTAATAAAGTAGTGGCATAGCTGTCATCTTGAGGTAAAGCATTGCCTTTGAAGATTTCCAAAAGCTCCTCGCAACACTCCACGCCTTTTAACTTGTCACCTTTTTCTCTATATATACCCAATAACTCATTCATCAATGATATAGCAGGGAATACCTCGTTACTTGACTTAAACTCACTTATTTTAGATAAGATTAAAGCCTCTACTTCTTCTACTTTTTGATTGCTATATAAGACGTCTATTTCTTGTAATACTTGTTCTATGTTCATATTTTTAATACCACCTTTTTTAAAATTATTTTTTATTATTTAATATTTTGTTAGCATTGTCTTCTTGGAATTGCTTTTTGTAGAGATTGTAATAATAACCCTTTTTGGTTAGGAGCTCATCATGAGTGCCTTGTTCAAAGACACTACCATTTTTTATAACAAGTATTAAATCGGCTTGCCTAATGGTAGAGAGCCTGTGAGCTATAACAAAAGATGTTCTGTTTTTTAAGAGCTTGTCGGTTGCAGTTTGTATTAAATTTTCGGTTTGGGTATCAATAGAGGAAGTTGCCTCATCTAGTACAAAAATGCTAGGATTAGTTAAGATAGCTCTGGCGAAAGATAATAACTGCTTTTCACCAGTGGAGAGACTTTCCCCACTTTCATATACTACGCTATTATAACCATCATTTAGCTTGTCTATCACTTTGTCAGCCGACACACTTTCACAAGCCTTTTTAATTTCTTCATCGGTTGCATCTAGCTTGCCATAAGCTATATTATCCCTGATAGTGCCTGAGAATAAATGTGGAGTCTGTAATACATACCCTATATTACTATGTAGCCATAACATAGACCTATCTTTGTAATTTATATCATCTATGAGTACTTCCCCTTTTGTTGGCTCAAAAAATCTACAAGCCAAATTCACAAGAGTACTTTTTCCAGACCCAGTTTCACCTACTAGCGCTACTGTCGTGCCTGCTGGTATTTTTAAAGAAAAGTCTTCTAAAATATACTCATGACCATCTGGATACTTAAACCACACATTTTTAAACTCTATATTGCCTTTAATTTTTTCAAAGTTAGTGACTTTAGGCTTAAAAACCGTGCCATATTTTTGTATAACCTCTGGAGTATCGAATATCTCAGGCTCTTTTTCTAGTAAATCAAATACACGTTCTACTGAAGATTGAGTAGAGACGAAAGAAGTTACATTGCTGGCTAAATTTTGTATAGGCTGAAAAATAGATAAAGCGAAAGTAATAAAAACAGAGAGCGTTCCGATAGGGATAACATCTTCACTTACTAGATGACTACCATCTGTAAGAATTAGAGCCATTATGATAGAACTCACGAAAACGACAAGCGGTATAAAAATAGCATTTAGCCTAGCAGTTTTAATAGATGAGCTATACATATTTTGAGTTTTGGCTTTAAAATCTTTGTAATTTTTTTCGTGGATAACAAGGGTTTTAGAGGCTTTATCACCAGTGATGCACTCGTTAAAAGCATTTGAAATTTTAGAATTTTCCTTTCGGACTTCTCTGTTGTACTTGAGCATCTTTTTTTGAAATACTTGAGATAATATAGCTAAAAAAGGCACAACTGTTATTACAATAAGAGCAAGCTTTACGTTTAGATATAGCATCGCCACGAATATAGCAAGCATGTAAGTCAATTGCCAAATACAGTCAAAAACAGTCCAAGAAACAGCCGTAGATATTACAAGAGTATCACTCATAATTCTAGTATGAATATAACCGACTGGCGTTTGATTATAGTAAGAAAAAGATAACTCTTGGAGCTTTATAAAAATAGCCTCTTTAAGCTCTTTTCCTATAGTAAGCTCTAGAGTCATTGCATTTATATAATACACCCAAGATATAATAAACTGGGTACAAATAATAAGTATATAAAAAAAAGTAAAAGAGCCTATGCCGTCAGTTGTGCTAAGCATAACAAAGTTGTCCAGAGCATACTTTTGGTAGAGCGGTATAACGGCATCTAAGCAAGAAGTAATAATCATAAGCACGCACGCTACGAGCATATTTTTTTTACTTGAGACCATAAACGGAAATATTTTTTTATATATTTTAATGCTAAAGGGCTTGTCATAATCTTGTTCATCTATAGTAGTAGACATATTTTTAAATATCACCTCGCTTAATTTTTTAAATTTTATTTATTTTTATAATTTTTGGGTTTGCTGAATTTGGTAAATATCTTTGTAGATGCCGTCTTGATTTATAAGCTCTTGGTGACTACCTATAGCTGAAATACGACCATCTTCTAAAATTAGAATCTTGTCTGCTTCCATTAGAGTAGTTATTCTGTGGGATATTATTATAACAGTGGCATTATTTAGATTTTGCTTTAGAGCACTACGTATTTTGGCATCGGTTTCTGTGTCTACCGCCGATAAAGAGTCATCAAAGATTATAATAGGAGTTTTTTGTATAAGGGTTCTGGCTATAGCTATTCTTTGCTTTTGCCCGCCTGAAAGCGTTACACCTCTCTCACCTATTATAGTGTCATATCCATGTTTAAAGCCTTCGATAGTTTCATGTATAGAGGCGATTTTGGCTACTTCTTCTACATCTTTTTTAGTAAAGTCATTACTTGAGATGGCTATGTTGTGTAATATGGACTTTGAATATAAGAACGGCTCGCCAAACACTATACCTATATTTTTTCTTAAATAATCTAAATTTATATTTTTAATAGAAGTACCAGCTATAGTTATGTCTGAATTTTCATCAAGCTCATACAAACGATTTAAGAGCTGGATAAGGGTTGACTTACCAGAGCCAGTTTTGCCTAAAATACCAAACGTAGACCCCTGCTTAATTTTAAAATTTAGGTCTTTAAGTACATAGTCAGTAGAGTTGTTACTGCTGGTATTATTTTTCAAATCACCTTCATACTTAAAACATACGTTTTTAAACTCTATATCACCTACCATATTAATATTATTATTTAAACTTTCTAAATTTTCTAATTCTTTTTCAGGTACTGCATCTAAAATATAAGAGATTCTGTCTATGGCTACAAACGTTTTACTCATATCGACAAACATTCTACCTAGCGTCCTAATAGGCCATAATAGAGAAGTATTGTAAGAAACAAAGGCTATAAACTCACCTGCTGTTATTTTGTTATCTACGGCAAATATAGTAGAAAATAAAATAACCATAAGGATTTGAGTAGATGTAATAAGCTCACTACCTCCCCAGTAATAACCATTTATTTTAGCTATCTCTATCCATGAGTTGGCAAAGGCGTTATTAGACTTTTCAAAACGCTCAAGCTCGTAAGCCTCTCTACCAAACGCCCTCACCACTCTAACTCCTGTTAAATTCTCCTGCACCACACTTGAAAGCTCACCCTCTCTTTCTTCAGCTATACGAAATTTTTTAGATATTTTACCAAAGAATATATAAGTATAAGCTAAAGAAAGAGGGATAAAACAAAAAGAGATTATAGCAAGAGTAACATTCATAGAGAACATTAAGAACATTGTAAATATAATTAAGAAACTAACTTTTAATATCTCGTATAACTGGATAGAGGTAAAACGCTTTATTGTTTCAGTGTCTGAGGTAGCCCTTTGGATTATATCCCCTGTTTGGTGTTTGACGTGCCAACTTAAAGGCAACTTGCCTATATGATAGTAGAGACTATCCCTTAGAT
>JAWXUY010000152.1:0-4863 GCA_044425885.1 bacterium
AAAGCTACTTTAAATTTATATAATTAAAATAAATTATATTTTTTTGGGGGGTAGCAGTGTGCTTTGATGATATCTAATCAAATTTTAAGAAATACAATTGATGGACTTAAAAATATTACTCGAAGGGAACTTAGTATTTTAGATCGTGTAGGAAAAGTTATTGTAACAACAGAGGATAACTTAATAAATGGATTTATAGATGGTATGGAGTTTTTTATAACTAGTCCAGCAGAAAATCAATTAGTACAGGGATATCAATATTTTAAAGTATTTGATAATGGGATAGCAGAATACGTGTTGATTATAAAGGGTGAGGACGAGGAAACTTATCAAATCGGTAAAATAACGGCTTTTCAAATACAAAATTTATTAATAGCTTATAAAGAACGTTACGACAGAGATAATTTTATCAAAAATTTATTGTTAGATAATTTATTACTAGTAGATATATACGCTAGAGCTAAAAAATTACATATAGATAACGATGTAAAACGTATAGTATATCTAATAGAAACAGAGGTAGATAAAGAACTAACAGCTCTTGATATAGTTAGGAACGTATTTCCAGCTAAAGGTAAAGATTTTGTAACAGCAGTGAATGAAAAAAATATAATACTGGTAAAAGAGTTAAAAGATAAGCATGAAAAAGAAGAAATAGACACGTTTGCAAATGACTTATATACTGCTTTACTAGAGGAAGGAAAATCAAATGTTTCTATTGCGATAGGATCTATTATATATGATTTGAAAAATATATCTTCTTCTTTTAAAGAGGCAAAGATGGCTCTAGAAATAGGAAAAATATTTAATGATAATAAAGAAATAGTAAAATATGAGCAACTGGGAATTGGAAGGCTCATATATCAACTGCCTATTAATTTATGCAAAATGTTCATGGAAGAAGTATTACATGGGATACCTATGACTGCTTTTGATGATGAAACTTTAGCGACTGTAGCAAAATTCTTTGAAAATAACTTAAATGTGTCTGAAACTTCAAGACAACTATATATACATAGAAATACGCTGGTATATAGATTAGATAAATTACAAAAAATGACAGGGTTAGATTTAAGAAACTTTGATGATGCGATTATATTCAAAATAATGCTAATGGTAAGTAAATATATGCAACATAGAGATAATTTTAAATATTAAAAGCTTTTAAGAAAATATAAAAGTTGAGTAAATTTAAAAAAAAATTAAAAAAAAAATTAAAAAATAAATTAAAAAATAAATTTAAAAATAAATTAAAAAATAAATTAAAGGAGGAGCTACTAGTCAATATATTTGACCTTATTTTTAGTAGCAAGGATTACTCTTGATTAGTGTACAAAATGTAACTAAAATTTATAAAAGTGATGGAAAAACAAAAACAGATGCAATTACAAATATGTCATTAGATATAATGCAAGGAGAATTTGTTTTTATAGTGGGGTCTTCAGGCTCAGGTAAATCAACATTTATGAAAATGCTTTTAAAAGAAGTAGAGCCTAATTATGGAGAAATTTATGTAGATGATAAACCACTTACACAGATTAAAAGAAAAGATATACCTACTTTTAGACGTAATATAGGCGTAGTTTTTCAAGATTTTAGACTTTTACCAAATAAAAATGTATTTGAAAACGTGGCTTTTGCAATGGAAGTTATAGAAGCGCCAGTCAAATTAATAAAAAGAAATGTTTTAGCTACATTAATGATGGTAGGTTTAGCGCATAAATCAAGTGTTTATCCACATGAGCTTTCAGGTGGAGAACAGCAAAGAGTTGCTTTAGCAAGGGCTATAATAAATAAGCCCTCTATACTTTTAGCAGATGAGCCGACAGGTAATTTAGATCCAAATACGGCTAGGGAAATAATGGCATTATTAACACAAATAAATGAAAGAGGTACTACAGTTATTGTAATAACTCATGCAAAAGATATAGTAGATCAAATGAAAAAAAGAGTTATAACCCTTAGTAAAGGTGTAGTAGTAAATGACAAAAAAGGAGGCTATGACATGTATGAAGATTAGAAGTTTTAATTATCATATAAAAGAGGGTTGTAGAAGTGTTATAAAAAATGGGCTTATGTCAATAGCCTCTATTGCTTCAGTTTCGGCTTGTGCATTTATGCTTATAATATCATTAGCGATAGCTATTAATATAGATATAGCATTAGAAACTCTCGAAGAAAATATAGGTATTTCTTTATATTTAGGAGATGCTGTAACAGATGAAGAAGCAATGCATATACTAGAAGAATTAAAAAATATATCAGATATTCGAACAGTTGAATATATGACTAAGCAAGATGCTTTAGATTGGGCGATATCCGAATGGGGAAATGATAGTGGAATATTAGAAGGTCTGGAGAAGGATAATCCTTTTCCACGTTCTTTTGAAATATCCATTGAGAATGCGCAAAATCAAGCTATTGTGATAGATTTGGTTACAGAATTACAATTAAATTTTGAAAAAGAAATGGTAGCCTCAAGACAAGTGAGTCAAGAACAAATGGAAAGCGTTATTCAAAATCCACTTACTGAAGATATTCAAGTAGAGGATATAATAGACTCAGAGGGATTAGAATTTGAGGAAACACCAAAAGAAGAAGAAATAGAAATCGAAATAGGTGGAAGAAACTACGAATTTATAGGTATAGAAAATATAAGACATTCTCAAACAGAAACAGAATTATTATTAGCGATTAATAGCACTATTAGGCTTTCAACACTTGTTTTATTAGTAGTATTTTCTTTTATATCTGTAGGTATTATTATAAATACTATTAAATTAACAGTTTATATAAGAAAAACAGAAATAAGTATAATGAAGTATATAGGAGCTACGGATTGGTTTATAAGATGGCCTTTTGTTGTAGAAGGTATAATAATAGGGCTAGCTGGTTCTTGCATATCTACGATTATATGTTCTATAGGTTATACAGAAGTTGTTAACTATATGATTGAAAAAATACCGACTATTGTAAATTATCTACATTTTAAAGATACTCTAAGTTTATTTTTACTGATAGGACCTTTTGCAATAGTACTAGGGGTAGTGTTAGGGGTAATAGGGTCTGTAAGTTCTCTTAAAAAATATTTAGATGTTTAAGATAATAGTAATATAATAGGCGTAGGAATAAAAAAAATTAAAAAATAAAAAATTTAAAAAATAATTAGGTATAATTAGGTGATAATTTTTATGAAACAAAAAAATAAAAAAATTATTTGGTTAGCGTTAGTTATAGCTATTGCTAACTCAAATAGTTATAATTTTCTTGTAACAACAAGTGCGACAAGTTTGTCTGAACAAAAGCAAGAATTAACTAATCAGTTAAATCAAACAAAAGACGATTTAAATAGTAAAGAAGAAGAACAATCTTCGGTTTTGGCAGAAATAAAAAAGCTCGACTTAGAGCTCGCACTTGCGGAACAGGAGTTAGAAATATTAGAGAATGAGTTACTACAAACTCAAGAAAATTTAGCTATATCAGAGCAAGAGCTTAAAGATGCTCAAGAACAAAGGTTAGAGCAGTATGAAAGCTTAAAAGAACGTATAAACGTAATGTATAAGTATGGAGATATGGGCTATTTAGAAATATTATTAAATGCCAAAGGTTTTGGGGACTTTTTTAAAAGAGTAGAGTATATTAATTATATAATGAATTATGACCAAACTCTATTGGAAAGGTATCAAGATACAGAGGATTTTATAGCTTTAAAAGTAGAACAAATAAAAACTGAAAAAGCTAATATAGAAGTACTTGTAAAAAAATCTGACGAAAAGCGTGAAGAAACTGCGGAAAGACTAGAGGCTAAGCAAAATTTAGGGATACAAATAGCTTCGGAAGCTTCTACTTTAGAGCAACAAATATTAGACCTTGAAGCAGAAAGTGATAAAGTACAAAAGTTAATTGAAGAAGAAGCAGCCAAAGCAGCAGCTGAAGCGGCCGCAAAGGCAGCAGCTGAAGCAGAAGCGGCAGCAAAGGCTAAAGCAACAACCAGTTCAAATCAAGTTTATTCGTCTTCGTCTTCTTCTACTTCAAAGCTTGCTCATCCTGTTCCAGCATATTCTTCAAGTCCTTTCAATGATAGTTATGGACCTCGTACAAATCCGATATCTGGTAAAAGTGAAGTTCATGCTGGTTTAGATTTAAAAGCTACTTATGGTGTTGATATAGTTGCAGCAGCATCCGGGACTGTCACGTATGCTACTTACAATAATGGAGGATATGGCTACATGGTAATGATTGACCATGGTGGAGGAATGACGACTCTATATGCGCATAATGCAAGGCTTGTAGTAAGTAAAGGGCAAACAGTCCAGCGTGGACAAGTAATAGCTAAAGCAGGTTCAACTGGGTATTCAACAGGAGTACATTGCCATTTTGAAGTGCGTATAAATGGAAGTCATACAAATCCAGTGCCGTATTTAAGATAAAATAAGAGTATGATTGTAAAGCTCTAAATTTATAATAGTGTATTAATTAACTAATATTAATTAAGGAGGTTTTTATGGCAAAACAACAGCCAAGTCAAAAGCAACAGCAAAAAGCTAAAGAAAAAAAGAAAGCAGTTGTAGACCAAAAAAAAGCCAAGCAAGATAGCAAAAATGCTAAAAAGCAAGAAGATGATGACAAAAAAAAAGATGCTCTAGCAAAAGCTCAAGAAAAAGAAAAAGCCAAAGAGCTTAAATTAGAAAAAAAGTTAAAAGCCAAGTTAGAAAAAGAAAAAGCAAAGAAAAAGAAGCTGGATGCTAAGGTGTCTAAAAAGAATAGTGGTAAAAAAACTGATGTAGCTAGCAAAAATAAAGATTATATAAACAAGAGTGATGATGATGATGACGAAGAAGAACAAGAAGAAGTTACGTCAAA
>JAWXUY010000153.1:0-4853 GCA_044425885.1 bacterium
CTCTTTATATAGAGACTGTAAATAGTAGTGGAAATACAAGTACGACAGATGAAATTCTTAAATTACAAAAAAAGTCGGAGTTGTATTTTGTAGGGGTTAATATAAGCGTATTGGACAAAGACCCTAATTTACCTCTTATAGAAGTATTAGATGACACAAAGATTATATTAACTCAGGATTCTTCAAGTAAATTAACAACTAGTTATATGGTAAAAACTAATAACAATCCTGTAAGTCCTACTATTTCAGTGGCTGATGGCAAAAAGCTTGAATTTACTGAAGATGGCGGTGTGATGCACGTAATGGCACGTCAAAATGGTGAGGCAATCGGAGGTTCTTTTGGGAATTCAACCGATGGAAATCTAAATTCTATTATTTTTGAAGAAATAAAAGTTTCAGGAGTGGGGCTTAAAGAAGGCAATATTAATTTTTCTGGCTCAACTCTTACTATTAATAATTATGGAAATATCAATGATTCTACTTATCTTGATGAGTCTACTTATATTATAATAGAAAATACCACAAAAGGTACTTCTTCTGATGTGAAAATAATAGTAAATGGAAACAATGATGTGCCAACAAATATAGTCATACGAGATTTAAGTTTATCAACTGGAAGCAACAACACATTTACTATAAATTCTGGTAAAGTAAACTTAATAACAAATGGTACAAGTAATTTTGTATCCACTGGGAATGGTATATATATTCCTAATGGTACTACTCTAAATATTTATGAAGCACCGTTAGAAGGTCTTGATACAGATGGTATTTTGAATGTAACCACTAGCGGTAATCAAAAGTCTTCGATTAGGGTAAATGGTACTCTTAATGTTTATTCTGGTGATTTAAATGTCTATTGTAAAGCAACTTGGGCAACAGCAATAGGCACAGGCTGGAATGAAAGTGGTGGTGGTACTATTAACTTCCATGGTGGTAATACTTACACAAATGTAACTCGTGGAAATTCCTATAGCTTAGGCAGTAGGATATCTATAAATTCCTTTACCAATATAAATTTTTATGGTGGTTATATATCTGTGAATACAGAGGTACTAAATTCTAATCTAAAAGTAGACGGTTCTGCTATTATATTATTTGAAACAACTGATAAAGTTAGCAAGGACAATGACAACACTACTTTTATTTATAACAGCAAAAATAACATAAAAATAGACAGCAACCAGTTAGCAAAATGGGACTGGAATGGTATAGTGGGAGCATATAACAAGACTAGTACAGCTCATTTTACAGTCTATGGCTCAGTATTACTAAGTGATGATTTTACTTTGCGTGATGGGGATATATTAGAGTTTTTCTCGCTTAATGTCCCTTATGATGAACAAGGTTTCTCGGCGGATACTCCTCTTGATGCTGATATTCATTATGCAAATCTAAAATTTGAAACAGGTTACAAGCTTATTAATAATGGTATTATTTTAAGGCGTGCGTTTTTATTTGAAAACCCTTTTACACGCTCTATAAATATAGAGGGTAGCGGGGTGACGATAATCGAATTAACAAGTGATTTTTGCATATATCCTGTAACTTCTTCAAGTGGTTTAGAAAATGCATACAAGGGAACTGACTTACTTAACTATCTAAACATAAAAGAAGACAACAAAGATTTAATAAATGCTGATTATATAGATATTAAATTAGAATATATTAAAAAAGATGATGATGATAATTCTCCATCTGATAGCAATCTTAGTCAATACCTAATAACAACTCTTGGTACTTTTAATGTTAAAGGTACTCCTAAGTATAAAACATATAATGATGTTATAAGTGATATTAGCATTGGCAACTTAAAATCAAATAATAATACTAATAATGTTGTGTTTTATGGAGAGGAATTTAATAGGACGTTAACAGTCGATAATACTGATATATCAAAAGTTTCTTTAAGCTCTTTAAGTCTTGAGAATACAAATAGTGTTATATACAAAACTATCCCTTATACAGAAGATGAATTACTAGGGTATTTATCATTTAAAGTAGGTAACACTACTCTTACCCAAAATGTAGATTATATCCCTAGTATTTATTTAGCAAATGAAGCAGAAGGCTATACAAAAGATAATGTTATATATAATCCAACTGATGAGCAAATGACTAGTATGTATAAACAAGCTACAAGTATTGATTATAAAAATGCTGGTACTTTATATTTAAAAGTCGATGCTAGTGAGATTTCTATATTCTATTCTGGTATAGTATTTATGGAATTTGAAATAGAGCCTCGAGATTTAGAAGCAACCAATATCTCAACTTTTGAAGGTATTTTAGAGAATGTTGAGTTTAATAGCACAAGCAACAAGCCAAACTTAGAAATAACTTACAAATATGGTGGTTCTGATAATACTACAAAGCTAACATTAATAGAAAATGAACATTATGAAATAGCTTATTATTATTTAGACAAGCCGAATGATGAAGTAAGTCCAGATGAGCTTAAAAATATCGGAGGAGTTAAAGTTGTTGTTACTGGTATTGGAAACTTCGAAGGTGAAGTTGAGCTAATCTATTATATTCAAGGTGATTTAGAAGCATATGGAACAATAAAATTAAACGAAGAAAATCTAAAAGATGGAAAACTAGAAATAGGTCTAGCAGGTCGACCTAAAGTTGAAGATATTCAGGTCTATTTTGATAGTAATGTTGAGCCATTAATTTATGGTGTTGATTATGAAATGTCTTCTACTATTGATACCCGTAATCAAACTATAAATATTACAGTGACTGGTATAAATAATTATATGAATACTACTCAAACAACTAGCGAATATACGTTAGAGGGGATAGTTGAGCCTATAGTAGGTGATTTATCAGCTAATATTTATTTTAAACCTGATAACGAGCTAGACGAGCAATACATCCCAGTTGTAATTAGTTTAGGTGAGCTCAAAGAAGAAGACAAAAATAAACTAAGTGGTACAAATTATGAAGATTATTTGCTTATTGATGATAATAATAATGGGTATGTTACTTTGCAATATGGCAACGATGATTATAGTATAACTGTTGAAGAAGCTGATAATAACGCTAGTAACGTTGTAAATGTAAAATTAAAACTTAATGGAGAAAGCAACTTATTTGAGATTTTTACCACATTAGCTAAAGATGAAAATTATTCTTATGAGTTTGAGTTAGAGCCAAATCCAGCAGGTAGTGGTACTTCAAAGGATTTTAGGTTTGGTATTATAAATCTTGTAGATCCTGTTTATGCTCGTCCAGATAATCTTTTAAGTGATGAGCGTATAGAAGAAGATTTAGTTTTAATAGTTTATGAAGATAAACAAGTACTAACAAAAGATGAAGACTACACAATAGTATATAATAACGATGAAGATAAAACTGTTACTGTTAAAGGTAAAGGTGAATTTTTAGAAGAAGAAATAACTTTTAAAATCCAACCAAAAGAAGCTGGTACAGGTATTGGCGTAGATTTTGGAAAGGGTATAATAAATGAAGTTGACCCTATAAAAGTTTATGAAGACACAACTTTTGACAGTGATGATGAATTTAAAGAGTTTATCCAAAAGTCTCTGAAATTAGCAAGAAATCAAGTTTTAGAGCATAACACTGATTATACGTTAGAGTTTGATAGTCTTCCTATTGATTCTGGAAGTATAGTACAAAATTTCTTCTCAATTATTGCAAATGCCAAGGAAAGTACTTCTATTTATACAGGAACTACAAAATCTTTTATTGTAGATTTAGAAATTGTTTCTGATTATATAAACACTGATAATTTCTATGTAAAGCCCGATTATACTCTAGATTTATCTAAAATTATAATAAATGATCCGTTAGATATATCAAACAATCTTTCAAGTACTTATTATAGTATAGAGCCGATATTAAATACTAGTGGTTTCTTTGATGATAAAGTTAAGGTTATATTTACCAAGGAATATTATAACTTTATTCAAACAATAGTTGATGATGAAAATATAGATAATAATAGTGAAAGTAAGAAATTAACAGCTAAAGCTTTTATAGATATGGTTAAACTACATGAAAGCGGTGGCTATTACAAAGATTTTAATGCTATTCCTAAAGAGGCTGGTACTAGCAATAGCAAAGATTTAGATTCAGGTATTATAGATATAATTGATGCTATATACAAAAGACCTGACAACGTATTTTATAAAGAAGATTTAATTTTAAAAACGAATGGTGTTATATTAGAAGAATCTAATTATGACATACTTATGTTGATGGAAGATACAAATGAATTAAATAGTACTTGGAAAACTTCTATTAGGCACAAAGATGCTGAAAATTTAATAAACAGTAATTTTGACCAAAAGATTATTCTTACTGCTAGTAATAATGGTAATTATATAGGTAGTACCTCTTTTTATATAGATATTAAAGAGGCTGGTGAAGGTGAGGGCTCTGACATAACAAAGGGTATTATAGAGTCTCTAGATGTTATTTATCTAAGACCAGACAATCATTTATATAACGAAGATATTAAGCTTAAAATAAATGATAATTTACTTATAGAAGGTGTAGATTATGAAATAGTTGAGCTTACTTCTGATCTTAGCTCTAAAAGAACTTTAACTATTAGTGCTCTAGAAGATTCAAAATATACTGGAAAAAATTACAAGTTTACTTTTACTCCTCATCAAGCTGGTTTTAATAACAGTGGCACAAATGATTTGAGTTATGGTCTAATATACAATAACACAGAAGTAAGAAAAAGAATGGATGGCAATCTATACATCGAAGATTTAAATGTATTTATAAATGGTGCTTCTGCTCCAACTAAATCTCAAAGTGATTGGCATTTATTAAGTCTAGATTATTATGACATAGAATTTAATGATAATTTTGGT
>JAWXUY010000154.1:0-4792 GCA_044425885.1 bacterium
AACACCATTGTCATTTTTAATTAGATAACCCCATATTAGCATCGCATAACGCTTATTGCAATTAAAAGTCCTATCAACAAACTTTACTTGCTTAACATTGTTATCTAAAAAAAACTGTAGGTCACTACATACCCTCTCATCATCTAAAAACCTCAAGCCTTTTTCAAGAGATGATAAACAATACTGACAATTATATGGACAACCCCTTGAAGCTTCATAATATAATATCCTGTGCGTGTCATCACTCATATTAATATCACTATAAACAAACGGTATATCATTTAAGTCTAACAAATCCCTAGCCTCTGTATTAATAATTTTGTCATCTAACTTAAAAGCTATACCTTTAATATTTCCAAACTTGTCATTTATTTCTTTTTCTTGGTTAAATAGCTCCACCAACTGTTGTACTGTCTGCTCGCCCTCACCTATACAAACTACATCTATATTTTTTTCAAATAAATAGTTGTAATTATAGCTTACCTCTGGTCCACCGAGAAATATTTTTATGTTAGGCAATATTTTCTTAACGCTACTAACCACGTTTAAAACCAATTCAATATTCCATATATAACAAGAAATCCCTAATAAATCTGGCTTTAAATCATAAACCTCATTTATTATGCTGTCTTCATCATTGTTAATAGTAAACTCCCTAGTATCTATTTTTGTTTCTAACTTATCACAATAAGTCTTAATGCTTCTAACAGCTAGCGAAGTATGTATATACTTAGCATTTATAGCAATCAATAAAGTTTTTATTTAAAACACCTCCTTAAAATTTAAATTATTAAACTCAATTCATATTAAGATATATTTCTTATTAAACTTATTAACGTAAAATTATATATATTTCTTTTGATATTTTTATTCATCATCATTAATACAAATGATTAGTTCTTTTGTATTTCTAACAAACTCTAAATCTATCCATAGTGGCTCATAATCTCTTATCATATGAAATCTAAATGTACCAAACTCTTCATGCGAGCAAAAAATTAAATTAAATCTATCATTCTTATACTTTGATGTTATCTTACTATAAAATATCTCCAAAAATATTAAAATATTTAATAATAATATATCTTCTTTATAACATATATCAATAGTATTTATAGTTGACTCTATCCCTGTATAATCAGTATATAACCTTTTCAAAACTTTTATAGTCGATATCTCATCTGTTTCTTTTAATAAATAGCATTGTTCAATAATGTTTATCCTTGATATGATATTATCACACATATTTATAATTTTATTTTCTTGTGTAATTTGCTGATTTTCTATATTTTTCAAATTTTCTAAAAGTGTTTTAAATGTCGGTGAAATTTTTATCATAATCATTCTCCCAATAAATTTAGTACTTTTTTATCTATATTTATAAGCTATAACATATTTATAAGCTATAACATATTTATAAGCTATAATTTTATTATTAAACAATATTTTATTTAAATATACCTGTTTATAACTCTATTACTGAATAAGACTTGGAGCGCTCCCATATACTTGATTAGACTCCATAGTTAAATCCCTGTAATACATTAATTCATCTACAGTAACCAACTGAAAACCTCTACTTACAAGCTCTGGTATAATAGTTAAACAGGCGTCCGCCGTAGACATATATAAATCATGCATTAATATTATATCTCCATCTACTACATTCGATAAAACTGCCTCTTGTACCCCTTGTGCATTTCTAAGCTCCCAATCTCTAGGGTCTCTGTTCCAAGCTATAATAGGATAATCTATGCTCTCTTTTACTATGTTGTTAGTCGCTCCATAAGGCACTCTTACAATAGAAGGTTCTTCTCCTAATATACTAAGTATTTTCTCGTTACTTATTAATATCTCATTCTTTATTTCTTCACTAGAATAATTAGTTAAATTCTGATGATTATATGTATGATTACCTATTTGGTGTCCTGATTCTGATGTACGTATAAGCGTCTCTGTATTGGCATCTAACCTACTACCTATAACAAAAAACGTTGCTAAAGAATTATATTCTTCTAATATATCTAATATCTGATTAGTTGAATTATAGCTAGGACCATCATCGAAAGTAAGTGCTACCATCGGCTTATTTTTTTCTAACTCTCGAATACCATCTGGAAGTACTCCATCTACCACCACTACTTCACTTTCAATTTGCTCTTGATTTTGTAATATCTCTTGAGCAACTACTCCTTGTTCAACTGGTATACTTGCTTGTGGTTGTGGCTCAAATATTTCTAAAATTTCTGGAATACTATTAGTACTAACAACTACTTGTTCTTGACTTGTGATAATCTCACTTGAAGTTTCTATTAAAACTTCTGTTAAAGTTTCTGTTGAGATTTCTGTTAAATCTAATGTATCTTGCATTAAGATTGAATTTGATTGCCCTAACTCCACCATAGATATAATAGAATTTGTTAAATACTGCGGATTAATAACACCTTGTAACTTGTCTAAATCTATTTGTAATAAAACTTCTTGATTTATTACATAGTCATATATAACTACTTCTACAAAATTTTCATTTAAAAATATTCTGTTGTAATTTATGTCTGTTGGCTGTATAAACTGATAATCTGTAGAGTTTTCATTTAAATCCACCCCATAAGTATTTTTAAAATAGTTTATAGCCTCTTGCACAAATAAATCTAAATAATCACCAAATACAAAATTTTCTAGACTTACTTCTTGCTTTGTTTGTAAATCATATATGTACATTTCATAATATTTTATAGGTATAGAAGATGTATCATAACGTATATCTACTTCAAGCTTTATAAATAATAAAGAGTCATCAAGAAAGTATAAGTTAGAATTTAGATTAAATTGAGGCTTTTCATTATTTTTGATAATGGTAGTGGTTTCATATTTGTCTACTTCTTGTATAAAAGTATCTGCTAGATTTCTTATTTTCATATCAAATAAACCATTTATAAAACTGTCTTCAAAGACTGGATAATTAATATCCATAGCATTATTAGACGAATATTTTATATAACTATTTATTTTATAATCTTTGTTATAAGATATTTGGGGTTGATAATAAGAGTTTTCAGCTTGTAGATTTATATTGTTGGTAAAATTGTTAGTAAGACTAGTGTTTATTATTTTTGAGAATATATCCACTTTTAATGGGACATACTCTACAAATTCTAGATTTTGTGAAATAGGTATAGAAGCTAAACTTATACGGTCATCGAAAAGATTTTCAGCTAAACTAACTTTAACAAAATTACACGTAAATAAGGATAAAATTAGAAAATATGTAAGAAAACGCTGACAACGTGATAAAGGTTTTTGAAGCAATTCAAGTAAAATATAGTATAATTTCATTAAAGTACAATCTCCTTTTAAATTTATTATTTATTATTATTTATTTTTATTTATTTTTTTAATTTTATATAACATCAACAATTATAATTCTACAAAAATTTATATATTTTTATATTAATTTATTATTAACATAGTGTTGCTAAATATTACTATATATTTATAATATATTAATTTTTGATTTTATGTTATATGCTAATTGTATTTTGCTTGTTTTTTTGGTATAATATTTTTTATATTAAATTTAGAAAGGTAAATATATAAAATTATGAATAATTCAAATAACTTAAATAACCTGTTGGAGATAAATAAACGTAGGATTTTTGGCATAATATCTCACCCTGACGCTGGTAAAACTACACTAACTGAAAAGCTACTTCTTCACGGTGGGGCTATACACGAGGCAGGTACTGTAAAAGCACGTAAAGGACGTTCTGCTAAATCTGACTGGATGGAAATAGAAAAACAAAGAGGTATCTCGGTTACATCTTCTGTAATGCAGTTTGAATATAACGATAAGAAAATATCTATAATGGACACTCCTGGTCATAATGACTTTGGCGAGGATACTTATCGAATATTAACTTCTGTCGATAGCGCAGTAATGGTTATAGACGGAGCTAAAGGAGTAGAAACACAAACAGAGAAACTTTTTAAAGTTTGTAGTATGAGAGAGATACCTGTGTTTACATTTATTAATAAACTAGATAGGGACTCGAACCCTCCTCTTGATTTACTTGAATCTCTTGAAAATGCGCTCGGTCTTCCATCTGTTGCTGTTACATGGCCGATAGGAAGCGGTAGCCTGTTTGAGGGTATATACGATAGAAAACACAACTTAATACACTTATTTAAACAAAAACAAACTATAACTCTTTCTGATAAAGGTGTATTCGACCCTCAACTAGAAGACGTACTGCTAGAAGAAAACTTAGAAAACTTAAAACTTGACATAGAGCTTTTAGATGGCGCTGGTAATGACTTTGACTTAGAGCTTATTCTAAAAGGTAAGCTGTCTCCTGTTTTTTTTGGCACTGCTCTAGCTGACTTCGGAGTGACTCAATTTTTAGAGCACTTCCTCGAAATTTCTCCTCCTCCATCTAACAGAAAAACTACTACTGGCTCAGTAGCCCCAACAGATGAGTTTTTCAGTGGCTTTATTTTTAAAATTCAAGCTAATATGAACCCTGCTCATAGGGATAGACTCGCTTTTTTACGAATTTGCTCTGGTACGTTTGAGCGTGGTATGGATATAACCCTTACTAGAACAAATAAAAAAATTAAATTAAACCAGTCTACTCAACTAATGGCTAACGAACGTGAAACAATTGATATAGCCTGCGCTGGAGATGTTATCGGGATATATGACTCTGGTAATTATCAAGTAGGTGATACTATCACTAACTCAAATCAATCTCTATTTTTTGAGCCTCTACCTACTTTCCCTCCTGAGCTATTT
>JAWXUY010000155.1:0-4785 GCA_044425885.1 bacterium
GTGTACCTACATGGTTTATAAACATACCTATAAACAACGCTATTACAGAGCTACCAATAATATGTATTGGAAGTATATTTTCTATACATATAGCTATACTAGCTATAACCATAGATAATAAAAATCCTGGTAAAATAGTCATCATATTACTCATATTTAAAATAATTCCTTTCTAGTATCTTTAAAAATCTTTAAAAATCTTTAAAATTTTATTTTTTTATTTTTTTATTCTTTTATTTTAATTCATACTATTTTAATCTTTATACCAACTACACAATTTAATTAAGTTTAGCACATCTACTCATATAATACAATATATTTTTTATTTTTTTTATAATACAAAAAGACTAAAATTAATTAGTCTTTTTTATAAATTATTTATAATTATTTTTACTTCCCAAAATACATAAACGCAACGCAGTTAATATCACTATAATCTTTAAAACCTAAACTCTTATAAAAATTCACTGTTTTTTGAGTATTGTCTGTTGATAAATTTATTTGATAAACATTTTTGTATTTCTCTAGAACATTTAAAAGTAGATTGCTACCTATTTTTTTATGTTGATAGTCTGGTAAAACTAATATATCTTGGATATATACAATAGAATAGCCATCTCCAACTACCCTAATTATACCTACTAGCTCACCTTCATCAGCGTATGCTCCTAATACGTATAATGAATTCTCAAAGCCACTCTTTAATATCTCTGGCTTTTCATAGTAATTAGACCACCCAACAGCTTTATACAATTTTATTATCTCATCATGATTATAATTACTATATTCTCTAATACTAATTTTTTTCATATTTTTAAAACTACCTCTCTTAATTAATATATTATATACCTACCTATAAGCCCAAGCTTTTCAACTTTTTTTCTTCACTTATATTATTTGATATCTTCAAGGTAAACTCAACTCCATTAAACTCATTTTGGGCATAAGCTATACCAAAATGAAGTTTCGCAACTGATTTGACAGTCGATAGCCCTACCCCATGCGAGTTCATACTCCTACTTCTTGCTTTGTCTATTTTGTAAAAAGTTTCAAATATGGCATTAATTTCGCTGTCTGGAATATTGTCACCAGTATTGAATACTTTAAATACAACATATTTGCTGTTATGTGTTATTAATAAGTCTATATTTTGCCTATCACCATACTTAATAGCATTAGAGATAAAATTACTAATTGCTTGTACTATTAGCTCAAAGTTACCTTCTATTTCAAATATATCTATATTACTAGAAAACTTTATTTTTTCCTGTCTAAATATAGGCGTAAATATTTGGTTTATTTCATCTTTTACTAAAATACTTGAGAATACCTCTACGTTTCTAAGCGTGTAATTTTCGGCATTCAACTTGGATAAACTTAAAATTTCTTGTACTAAATTATCCATTCTGTTACACTCATTTATAATAACATCTAGATATTCTTGTTTTTGTTCTTCAGAGCTAGCCACGCCATATATTAGCCCCTCTGAATAACCCTTTATAATAGAGATAGGGGTTTTTAATTCATGTGACATATTTCTAGATAACACTTTTTGAAACTCTACCTCATCTTTTAAATTTTGAATATTTTCTTCAAGCTTATCTGATAATAAGTTTATACTGTTAGAGAGTATGCCAAGTTCATTTGGCTGGTTATACTCTATAACTTCTCCAAAATCCAAATTACTCATATTTTTAGTAATTTTACTCATTTCTATTATAGGCTTAGTAAAGCTTCTTACGAAGTTTATAACAAAAAGATAACTAAAACATAAAGAAATAGTACCTGCTAATATATAAAAGTTATTTGCTAAAGCCATATTGTCATTTACTAGCTTCAATGGTCTTAACAAAATAACATATGTCTTATCAGGTAACCTTCTTACGTATACCAGATTACTTAATACATCATCATCTTCATGAATGGTCGTATAAAAATCATTCTCTTTAATCTCATCATGGTTTTTCAAGACTATATCAAGCAAATCTTTCTCAACTGGTACTTTAAATGCAGGGTTTATAAAATTAGTTGCAATAATAGGCATAAATTTATTATCTATAAGTAAAACACTAATTCCCATAATATTATTAATATAAGAGGCTGTCTCCTCTAAAGCCCTTAAAGAATCTTTTTTAGTAACATCTTCTATCAGTTCTGCTGCCTCTATAAATAATTTTTTACTCTCATGATAATAAAAACTCTTTAAAAATAACATATTAAATAAAATACTAAAAAGCATTACCATCAAAATAGCAACTGAAAACAAAAATAAAAGATATGTTCTTATACTATTTCTAAAATTAAACATATACTTATAACCGCCCATCTTATCTAAATTTATCTAACCTCAAACTTATATCCCAAATTCCTAACGGTTTTTATATAATTACCACATATACCCAACTTCTTCCTTACGCTTTTGATATGCGCATCTATAGTACGTATATCGCCTTCATAATCAAAGCCCCATACCTCATCTAGAATCTTTTCTCTAGTCAATACTATATTTTTATTATTAATTAAATAAAGTAATAAGTTATACTCTTTATTGGTAAAATTTATTTTTTCTTCGTTTATGGATACTTCATAGTTAATTTGATTTACTACTATAAAACCCTCTGTTATAGTTTTTGACTTATCTTCTTTTAAAGACTTTAAAAGTCCATTAATTCTTGCCATAAAAATAGGATAAGAAAAAGGCTTAGCTATGTAATCGTTGGCACCTTGTGAGATACCTTTAATCTCACTCTGCTCATCAGTCAAGGCTGTAAGCATTACTACTTTTACATCACTAAATCTTCTAATTTCTTCTAGAACCTCATAGCCATTATAGATAGGCATCATAATATCTAATATACATAAATCTATATTCATATTAGAGAAAAATAAGTCTATTGCCTCTTGACCATTTTTAGCTTTTATAGGCTTATAACCTTGTTGAGATAACATATCACAAATTAACTTTTGTAACATCTCATCATCTTCAGCGACCAAAATATTTATACTCAAAATAATTTCCTCCTAATGTTTAAAATTAAATTTAATTAAATTAATAACTTAAATATTAGCAGTTATTGTGGTAAGTTTCAAGTAGAAAAAAACTTTTTTTATTTTTTTTATTTTTTTAGTTTTTTTCACACAGAATTCATATAAGAGTGTTATTATTCTACTTGTGAAGCAGTACAGAAGAAAAACATAAATAAATTAAAATAAATTAAAATAAATTAAAATAAATTAAAAAAAAAATTAAATTAATACTAATCTATACTGCTAAATAAACAAAAAAATATTAAGGGGGAAAAATTATGAATATTTCAGGTAATTCATTTGCTATGACTAGCATAAATAGTCTTTATAGCTCACAGAATTCAATATCTTCATCAAGTAGCGCATCAACAGATGAGTCTACAAGCGTGAGTTATAGCTCAGGTGACGCTTATTCGTTAGAATTAAGTAAAGAAGGTATGGAAAAAGCACAAGGAATGAAAGGCAAAGACGGTCCTCCTCCACCACCTCCAGGAGGCGGAAAAGGTGATATGACTACTGAGGATACTTCTTCAACCGAAGAAACTTCTGAATTAAATTTACTTGACCAAGTTCTTTTAGAGGCTGAAGAAGCTGAAGAAAGTAGCTTAGTAAACGCTGACGCTTTTTCAGCAATGGCAAGTACATTAGAATAAAATAAATACTTAAATTAAATTATTAAATTACTAAATTGTTAAATTATTAAAAATCAATTATTAAATTATTAAATTACTAAATTGTTAAATTATTAAATTATTAAATTATTAAAAAATTAAATTATTAAATTATTAAATTATTAAAAAATCAAATTATTAAATTATTAAAAAATTAAATTATTAAATTATTTCTCTAAAATTTTCTTTAAAATTACTTAAAATAAAAACACACATATAATTATAATATGAGTGTTTTTATTTTGCTGTATATACGTATTGCTAGAAATAATTTTAATAAGTCTGGTATTATGTATGGAGCAACGTATAACATAAAAGCTTGATTAAAGCTTAGGTTACCTTCTAAGCCATTACTTATAGTTAAGTTATAGACGTTCACGAACCAGTATGCCCCTACTACATAGCATACTAGTAGTCCTACCAACAATGCAACTACTTTTATATAAAGCTTCTCACCTAAAAATTTAGTAACACAGCTATACACTAAGCATTGAAAAATAAAACCTATTATAAACCCTCCTGTAAGCCCAAATAAAACAAATACACCGCCCCTAAATCCTGCAAACACTGGTAAACCGCTAGCTCCTATTAAAATATACGTACTAACCACAAGCAAAGCTTTTCTACCGCCCAATATCAGTAAGCTCAAAAAAACAGCAAAAGTTTGCATGGTAAAAGGTACTAACATTGGCACGTTAATCCACGTGCAAATAACTAATAGTGTAGTAAAAATAGCTATCTCGCTAATATCTTTGGTATTAAATTTCCTATAAGTTCTCTCAATTTCCACAATCTAAGCAAGCTCCTTTACTTTATCTTTAAACTAACTTCCCCGCACACCAAATTCTTAATCTCTCCTCCTTCAAACTCAACCATCAAGCTAAAGTCTTCACTTATATCCATTACTTTACCTTGCCTACATATATCAGCATTAACCCCTCTTTTTATAACAATTTCTTTATCCAAAATACAGCTTAATCCCTTATATTTACTTAATACTACTCTACTACTATTATCTAAATATAAATCTAAATCTTTATAATAGCTATAAAATTTTGTTAAAATCTTATATACCAATTTATTCCTA
>JAWXUY010000156.1:0-4723 GCA_044425885.1 bacterium
GTAACATTGGATTTAAGATATGATATAATAAATAATAATTAAGAAATGATATAGAATAATACATATAATAGAAACATTATAGTCGAATTAATTTAAATATATTTAAATATAGTAGAATTGATTTAAAATTTTAAATTAAATAACTAAATTTTATTGACAAAGTAAAATTTATATGATAATATAAAAAGACTTATCGAAACATATAATTTAAGAGATTTTTTGCAGAAATTTATATATTGATACGCTAAATAGAGGTATAGTTTTACACCTCTGGACTTTGGACTGCGTATAAATACCAGTTAATTACAGTCAACTAGCTTGTTTAAAGAGTCTGTATTATACATATACAGGACTATAAGACTATCTTATTGATATGTTTAGTTGTAAATAGTTTATTTATTTTAAACTTATTAATTTATTATAACACATTAAATTAATATTGGCAAGTGTTTTTTGGAGACTTGATTTCACTTTGAAGTAATAGACTTTTGGAACTATACTTTGTATTTTTTGTATTAATTTGCTTAAATAAAAAACGTGTAACATATGGACTAACTTTAATATAGAGGGGCTGTAGATATGTTACGTAACTGTTGTTGATATTAATAATATATTTAGTAATTATTAAAGGAGTGGTACTAACGTGGAGAAAAATAGAATAAAACCGATACAACTTGGCGATGTTATTCGCATGAGCTACTCAAGAATTGATGAAGTATTAGAGATGCCAAATTTATTGGCGCTTCAAAAAGATAGTTATAATTGGTTTATAGAAGAAGGTCTTAAAGAGGTTTTTGAGGATATCTCGCCTATTATAGACCATAGTAATAATCTTATACTTGAGTTTGTTGGCTTTAACTTAGATTCTGATCCAAGATACTCTATACCTGAGTGCAAAGAAAGAGACACAACTTACGCAACTGCTTTAAGGGTTAAAACTAGACTTATAAATAAGAAAGACGATGAAATTAAAGAACAAGAAATATTTATGGGTGATTTCCCTCTTATGACAGATACAGGGACTTTTGTTATAAATGGAGCAGAACGTGTTATAGTAAGTCAGCTTGTACGTTCTCCTGGTATTTATTATGCTATGGAGAAAGATAAGAAAGGTAAGAATTTAATATCTTCTACTGTTATTCCTAATAGAGGAGCATGGTTAGAATACGAGACAGATTCTAATAATATTTTTCATGTTAGAGTAGATAGAAATCGTAAATTGCCTGTTACTACTTTGATACGTGCTTTGGGTATTAGTTCTAACGAGGAGATTATAGATTTTTTTGGAGAAGACCCGAAAATATTAGCAACTATTGAGAAAGATATAAGTACTTCTTGGGAAGAAGGACTTATAGAAGTTTATAAAAAAATAAGACCAGGTGAACCACCTACAGTTGAGAGCGCACAATCTTTACTTCATAGTATGTTTTATGACCCTAAAAGATATGATTTAGCTAGAGTAGGAAGATATAAATTTAATAAAAAATTATCTTATAGAAATAGGATAATAGGTTTTACTTTATCTAGCAACGTTATAGACCCTACTACAGGAGAGCTTATATCTATCGAAGGAGAAAAAGTAACACAAGAGATAGCTATAAGAATTCAAAACGCAGGTATATCATTTGTAGATGTATATGTACAAGATAATAAAAGCTTAGATAATAGTAATAGAAGATCTTGTAGAGTAATTGGTAATTTAGCGGTTGATATAGAGGAACATATAATAGCATTTGACCTAACAAAAGAAGAAGTAGGTATACTGGAAGATGTTTATTATCCAGTTCTTCTTGAGATTTTGGAGAGCGCTGAAGATAAAGAAGATTTAAAAGAGAAATTACAATCTAATATGGCAAGACTTATGCCAAAACATATAACACTAGAGGATATACTAGCTAGTATGAATTATAATATCGGCTTAGACTATGGCGTGGGCGGTAAAGATGATATAGACCACTTAGGTAATAGACGTATTAGAGCAGTAGGAGAACTTTTACAAAACCAGTTTAGAATAGGTCTTTCACGTATGGAAAGAGTTGTAAAAGAAAGAATGAATACACAGGCACTAGAGACAGTTACA
Organism: bacterium; assembly: GCA_044425885.1. GTDB lineage: Bacteria > Bacillota > Clostridia > Lachnospirales > CAG-274 > Tyzzerella. The sequence continues at coordinate 2,081 of JAWXUY010000156.1, forward strand.
CCACAAGCTTTAATAAATATCAAACCTGTTACAGCCTCTATTAAAGAGTTTTTTGGAAGCTCACAGTTATCACAGTTTATGGATCAAAATAATCCACTTAGTGAGATGACACATAAAAGAAGACTTTCTGCATTAGGACCTGGAGGATTATCAAGAGATAGAGCAGGATTTGAAGTTAGGGACGTTCATACATCTCACTATGGGCGTATGTGTCCTATAGAGACACCAGAAGGACCAAATATCGGACTTATAAACTCGCTAGCAACTTTTGCATCTATTAACCAATATGGATTTATCGAGGCACCTTATAGAAAAATAGATAAATCTGGTGATAAACCACGTGTTATAAACGAGTTTATATACGTAACAGCAGACGAAGAAGAAAATTATATTATAGCACAAGCAAATGAGCCTCTAAACGAAAATGGAGAATTTGTTAATGCTAAAGTTACTTGTAGACTAGGCGGAGAAGATAATACAGAAATTGAGCCTGAAAAAGTAGACTTAATGGACGTTTCTCCTAAACAGCTAGTATCTGTTGCCACTTCACTTATACCTTTCTTAGAAAACGATGACGTTACGAGAGCGCTAATGGGCTCTAATATGCAACGTCAGGCAGTGCCACTTTTAACGACAGATGCGCCAGTTATAGGAACAGGAATGGAGCATAAAACGGCAAAAGATTCAGGAGTGGTAATCGTGGCTGAAAACGATGGCTATGTAGATAAATTAGACGCTTCTGAAATAGTAGTTAAATTAGAGAATGGCTCTAAAGATAGATATAAATTAAGTAAATTTAAAAGAAGTAATCAAAGCAATTGTATGAACCAAAGACCTATTGTTTCAAAAGGACAAAGGATTAAAGCTGGTGATATAATAGCAGATGGTCCATCTACTAAAGATGGAGAGCTTGCTTTAGGTAAAAACCCTCTTATTGGATTTATGACATGGGAAGGTTATAACTATGAAGATGCTGTATTACTTAGCGAAAAACTTGTAGCAGACGATGTTTATACTTCTATTCATATAGAAGAATATGAATGCGAAGCCAGAGATACAAAGCTTGGACCAGAAGAAATAACAAGAGATATACCAAATGTAGGTGACGATGCTCTAAGAGATTTAACAGATGGAGGTATAATTCGTGTAGGTGCTGAAGTTAATCCTAATGATATTTTAGTAGGTAAAGTTACCCCTAAAGGTGAGACTGAGCTTACAGCAGAAGAACGATTATTAAGAGCTATCTTCGGAGAAAAAGCAAGAGAAGTAAGAGATTCTTCGCTTAGAGTACCTCATGGAGAATGTGGTATTATAGTAGATATTAAGAAATTTTCTCGTGAAAATGGAGACGAGCTTCCACCAGGTGTAAATAAACTTGTTAGAGTTTATATCGCTCAAAAAAGAAAAATCTCTGTTGGTGATAAAATGGCAGGTCGTCATGGTAATAAAGGGGTTGTATCTAGAGTATTACCTGTAGAGGATATGCCATTTTTACCAAACGGTAGACCGCTTGATATAGTTTTAAATCCTCTTGGTGTGCCTTCACGTATGAATATAGGTCAGGTACTAGAAATTCACTTATCCCTCGCCGCTAAAGTTTTAGACTGGAAAATAGCTACTCCTGTTTTTGATGGTGCTAGCGAAGATGACATAATGGAAACGCTACAGCTTGCAAACGATTATGCTAATTTTAAATGGGAAGATTTTGAATCAAAATGGAAAGATAATCTAAATGAAGAAATCTTTGAAGGTTTAAGAAAAAATAGAGAACATCGTGACGATTGGAAAGGGGTAACTCTTAACTCAACTGGTAAAATCAAATTAAGAGATGGTAGAACTGGAGAAGAATTCGATAATCCTACTACTGTTGGTTTTATGCATTATCTTAAATTACATCATCTAGTAGATGATAAAATCCATGCTCGTTCAACAGGTCCTTACTCACTTGTAACTCAACAGCCTCTGGGCGGTAAAGCACAATTTGGGGGACAACGTTTTGGAGAAATGGAAGTTTGGGCATTAGAGGCTTATGGTGCTTCATATACGCTCCAAGAAATATTAACTGTTAAGTCAGATGATGTTGTAGGACGTGTTAAAACATACGAAGCAATCGTAAAAGGCGAAAATATACCAGAGCCAGGTATACCAGAATCATTTAAAGTATTATTAAAAGAATTACAAGCTTTAGGTTTAGATATAAGAGTATTACTAGACGATAAAACAGAAATAGAAATAAAAGAAAGTATAGAGACATCTGAGATTTTAGAGCTTAACGTAAATATAGAAGGCAATGAAGATGATGATTCTGAAAGTTTTGAAGATGATGGTACTTTAAGTTTAGATGATTTAGATGATGATTTAGATGATGAAGTCAATCAAAGTAATTCTAGTTTAAGTAAAAAATCAAGCTCTAGTATAAGCAATATAAATAACATAGATATGTCAGATATAAAAGAACTAGAAATAGAAGAAGTAGATATTATAACTGATATGATAAGCAAAGATTTATTTGAAGAACTAAGCGAATTAGAAGATGATTTAGATTTAGACTTAAACTTAGATTTAGATGATGATGACGATGATGATTTAGATGATGATGATGACGATGACTTAGATGACGATGACTTAGATGACGATGATTTA
>JAWXUY010000157.1:0-4719 GCA_044425885.1 bacterium
GTAACTCATATTAAATTAATTTAATTTAATTTAATTTAAATAACTATTATTGATACTAGTATTTTGAAAAATAAAAAAATAAAAAAATAACATAAATTATCTATCTATCTATCTATCTATATATGTTATGTTATTTTTTTTATTTTATGGGTTAAATTTATTACAGATTTATTCAAAAATTAATTCAACCTCTAATTAAAAATACTTGTCAATAATTATTTAGTATGTTATAATAAAAAAACGTCTTGAAACAGACGTATTATATATTATTAATAAATAATTAAAGTCTTAGATAAGTATATTTTATGTTAGTATCTAAGGCAACCCCCCTTAGACATTTTAGTCAAGGGAGTCTCAAAATTAAAAATATAAATGGAGCAGTTATATCATGATTCAAGAAAATCAAATAATTAAAACAGAAATACCTCCAAATGATTTTGAAGCTGAACAAGGTGTTTTGAGCTGTATGCTTTATGATTCTTATGGTCTACAATCAGCATATGACATGCTTAAAAAAGACGATTTCTATAGGCATGAGCATATTATTTTATTTACTGAAATGATAGATATGTTTGCAGATGGAAAAGAAGTAGATTGTATAACTCTTAAAAGCAAATTAGAGTCAAGTAAGCAAATAGGCGCTGTTGGAGGAGCAGATTATATTATAGATCTAAATAATATTGTATCTACTAGTGTTAAGATAAAGCATTATGCAGAGATAGTAATAGAAAAGTCTATAAGAAGAAAAGTATTAAAAGCTTCTAAAAGCATAAAAAATTTAAGTTTTGATACTAATGAAACTATAGAAAATGTAGTAGAGAAATCAGAAAGGCTTATTTCAGAAATAGTTATAAGGTCATCTGAACAAGATTTTACGCATATTAAAGAAGTGCTCCAAGAATCATTGGAAAATCTAGAAAAATTATATAATAGCAAAAGTCAAATAACAGGTATACCAACAGAGTTTAAAGATTTTGATTTGAAAACGGCAGGATTACAAAAGTCAGATTTAATATTAATAGCAGGAAGACCATCTATGGGTAAAACAGCTTTTGCAATTAATATAGCTCAAAATGTCTCTCTCAAAAGCAACATCACGACAGCAATATTTAGTCTTGAAATGTCCAAAGAACAGTTGATAAATCGTATGATTTGTACAGAGTCACAAGTAGAAGCGCAAAAGCTAAGAACTGGAAATTTAGAAGATGATGACTGGTATAAAATAGCAGAGGCTATAAGTGTGCTATCAGAAGCTCCTATTTATATAGATGATAGAACGTCTGTATCGCTACAAGAGCTAAAGTCTAAGTGTAGGAAGCTTAAAAATGAAAAAGATTTAGGACTTATAGTAATAGACTATTTACAGCTTATGAGTGTGGGAGGCAAAATAGAGTCCAGACAACAAGAAATATCTAAAATATCAAGGGAGCTAAAAGGTCTTGCAAGAGAATTAAATATTCCAATTATAGCCCTCTCACAGCTTAGCAGAACAGTAGAGCAAAGAAGACCCCCAAGACCGATGTTATCAGATTTAAGGGAGTCAGGGGCGATAGAGCAAGATGCAGACGTTGTTTGTTTTTTATACAGAGAAGAATATTATGAGCCAGATACAGAAAAAAAAGGTCTAGCAGAAGTAATAATAGCAAAACAAAGAAATGGTTCTGTAGGATCAGTAAATCTTACGTGGTTATCAAGTTATACGAAGTTTGGTGATTATGAAATGAATTATAATAATTATAGTAATTATAATGATGCAAATGCTTTTTAATTAAAAAAAATCAACCGAATTAAATTAAATTAAAATGTGTTGAATAAATATAATAAGTTAAAAAATACTTGCATATATTAATTTGTTATGATATAATAACTCAACGTCTCTAAATGACGAGATTAAACAAAAATAAAAAATGAAAAATAAAAACAAAATTTAAAAAGGAGAAAGTCACTTATTATTTAATTATATTATTATATTATTATATTATTATGTATTGAGTGGCAAAAAAATTAAAATGACTTTATATGAAACTTGGTTTAAAAAAGCTTATACTAATGAAGGAACTATTAATTCTGCGTTATGGAATGATTTTATGCCTAAAGAACAAGGAATTTATGAAAACATATTAACTAACAGAACAAATCTATTAGAAGGAACAGTAGGTGAATTAAGTGAAAAATTTAATTTACCAGTAGAATATATAGTTGGTTTTATAGATGGCATAAATGAAGCTCTTGACCAAAAAATAGAAATAGAAAAAATTACAGATACTACGAAGTTAACTCTTAAAATTAATTTTGAAAAGTTATATAAAAAAATGATAGAGTATAAAGCAGACCATTTATATAGATTACCTCAATGGGCAGAAATATTCACAGAAGACAAATTAAAAATATTATATAAAGGTCAAAAAAGCTCAAAAACGTTTGTGCGTGAAGCAAAAATAGAAAGAAATGACCCTTGTATATGTGGTTCAGGAAGAAAATATAAAAAATGTTGTGGAGCTAACTAATTTGAGTGGAACAGAAACAATTTTTATATCCCTAGTTGATGATGATAATAATAAAAAAAAATATTTAGTCGCCTTAGATAAGGCGACTAATATTTTAAAAAATGATGGATTGGTAGCTTTTCCCACAGAAACAGTATATGGATTAGGAGCAAATGCTCTAAAAGAAAAAGCAGTTTCTAAGATATTTAAGGCGAAAGGTAGACCAGCAGATAATCCATTAATAGTGCATATTAGTAATTTTAAGCAATTAGATTTAATATCAAAAAACATACCTCAAGATGCGTTAAAGCTTATGGACTATTTTTTTCCGGGTGCTTTAACTATTGTATTGCAAAAAAGTGATTTAGTACCTTATATTACAAGCGGAGGTTTGGAGACTGTTGCGGTTAGAATGCCAAATAATAGATTAGCGATTGATTTAATAAATAGATGTGGTTTCCCGATTGCAGCGCCAAGCGCTAATAAGTCTACCAAGCCAAGTCCAACAAGTGGAGAGCACGTAATGCAAGATTTTAATGGGCTAATTGAAATGGTAATAGATGCGGGAAGATGTGAACATGGAATAGAGTCGACTGTGGTGCAAGTTTTAGAAGAAGAAACAATTATTTTAAGACCAGGAAGCATAACAAAAGAAATGCTAGAGCAGGTAGTAGACAAAGTTAGTTTAAGCGGTGCGATATTAAATGATTTAGAAGAAACAAGCGTTAAGTCACCCGGAGTAAAATATAAGCATTATGCTCCAAAAGGAGAAGTTTGCATATTAAATTATAAAAATAAGTGTGATTTAATAATTTATTTAAATAAAAATTTATATGATAGTTATGATAGTATGGATAGTACCAAATTTTTTATATCACAAGAGGTATTTGATATAGTAAATAGGGATTTGAATAATGACAATTTAATAAATAATGTGTTTATAATGGGAAGTGAGAAAGATTTAAGTTCTATAGGAAGCAATATATTTTATTTATTACGTGAGTGTGATAGATTAGATATAAAAAAAATATATGTACAAGCGATAGAAGAAGAAGGCTTAGGGCTTGCTATTATGAATAGATTAAAAAAGGCATCTAGTGGTAATATTATAAATATAGATTAAAAATAAAATAAAATTAAAATATAAAATAGGAGTGATTTTTATGATAGGTATTGCATCTGACCATGGTGGAATAAATCTAAAAAGCGAAGTTATTAATTATTTAAAAGAAAATAAAATAGAGTATGTAGATTATGGGACTAATTCTAAAGAGGCAGTTGACTACCCAGTTTATGCAAAAAAAGTAGCTAATGACGTAGCGAGTGGTAAGCTTGAAAAAGGAATATTAATATGTGGGACAGGCATAGGGATATCAATTACAGCAAACAAGGTAAAAGGTATTAGAGCTGGGCTTTGTCATGACGTTTTTTCAGCAAAAGCAACAAGAGAGCATAACAATGCAAATATTTTAGCGATGGGAGAGCGTGTAATAGGTATAGGACTAGCGCTAGAAATAGTAGATATGTTTTTAAATACGGAGTTCTCGAATGATGAAAGACATATAAATAGAATAAATTTAATAGAAGATTAAGAGTAGGATTAGAGTAAATATAAAAATAAATGTGGAGGATTTTGGTTATGAGTCAATTATTTATAATCGAGCACCCTTTAGTGCAAAGCAAACTTACGATGTTACGTGATAAATCAACTGGCAATAAAGAGTTTAGAGAGCTTGTATCTGAAATAGCTACTCTTATATGTTATGAGGCTACTAAAGGATTTGAAACTAAAGAAATAAAAATAGAGTCTATTTTATGCAATACAACAGGAAATGTATTAAATAAAAAAGTAGGTATAGTACCTATTTTAAGAGCAGGACTTGGAATGGTAGATGGAATAGTGGCGCTTATTCCAAATGCGAATGTAGGGCATATAGGAATGTATAGAGATCCAGAAACGCTTTTACCAGTAGAGTATTACTGTAAGCTACCTAATGACCCAGAAAACACAGACATACTTATTTTAGACCCGATGTTAGCAACTGGCGGGACTGCGATAGCCGCAATGGATTTTATAAAAGAACGTGGTTTTAAAAATATAAAATTTTTATGTTTGATAGCTTCGCCAGAGGGAGTAAAAAAAGTTAGTGAAGAACATCCAGATATAGACATATATACAGCTTCTCTAGATGACCATTTAGATGAGCATGGTTATATAATACCTGGATTAGGT
>JAWXUY010000158.1:0-4675 GCA_044425885.1 bacterium
CCGTCAACAACTAAATAATATAAAGCAATAATTAATTTAATTAATTTTATAATAATTAAATTAATGTATTTTATATTTAGATAACATAGCTGTTAGTATTATAAGAGTAACGAGGTCAGCGAAAGGAGTTACTAACCAAACTCCATCTACCCCAAAGATGTTAGGAAGTAGCACTATCCCTATTAAAATAAACACAAGCCCTCTACTAGCAGATATTATTACAGATTTACCAGCTTCCCCTATAGCAGTAAAATAACTAGAGGCTAGTATATTAAAACCACATATAAAAAACATAAGAGAATAGAGCTTAGCACCGTTATAAGTTAGATTAATAAGCTCTATATTATCATCTATGAATATGCCTATTAAGTTTTCACCAAATAAAAGTATAACCAAATAAGTAAATATCCCTATCACCAAATTAATTATTACAGATATTATAACTACTTTTTTTACTCTATCATATAGCTTAGCTCCAAAGTTAAAGCTTATAATAGGACTAATCCCATCTACAAGTCCAAATATAAATAAATTAGCAACTTGGGATATGTAACCTATAATAGTAAATGCAGATACTCCATTTTCCCCATAGTAGTGCATAAAAGTTAGGTTAAATACTAACGTATTAACTGCCATAGCGATAGAGGTTATACCTTCTGAAGAACCGTTATAGGCTACTTTCATTAAAATATTAAAATCAAACTTGCCGTCATATACGTTTATGTCACAATTTTTATTAAAAACAGGAGGAATATTTATTAAAAAGCCTACTACATAAGATAATCCCGTTGCGAAGCCAGCTCCTCTTACCCCTAATTCTAATTTAGCAATAAGAAGATAGTTTAAAGCTATATTTGTAATTATACTAACGATAGTACCTATTAAAAAGAGTTCAGGTTTTCCTATTAACCTATTTACAAAAGAAACTAAAAAGTAAATTAATAAAAATGGTAAAAATAAAGTTAAAGTCTTTATGTAAACGCTTGTATCTTGTATTAGTATATCGTTTGCCCCTAACATATTTGCCAAGCTTTCACTAAAGCAAGTTCCTATTATTAATACAATTAGTCCACTTGCTATAAGAGTTAAGAAGCACGTCTTAAAAATAGTTTCAGCAGTCGCTCTATCGTCACTACCGAGCATACGTCCTATAAAAGCAGTCCCGCCTATACTTATTACCATACCTATTGCTGAAGAAACTTGCATAAAAGGTAGAGCAATATTAACACTTGCCATAGCATTAGAACCTACAAAATTACCTAAAAATATGCCATCAATCATACCTTGTATACCCATTATAACCATAGCGATTATAGATGGAACAACGATAGTCATAAATAGCTTAGAGAGTTTTTCAGTCCCTAAATTATTATCTAAATTATTATCTAAATTATTATCTAAATTACTTTCTTGCATAACACCAATCCTCCTAGATTTTTATTAAAATATTTTATTATAATAAAAATTATAAAGTATAGTGCTACACGAGAGTCAATATGTTTTTAAAAAACTTGTGTTTTTTTGTGTTTTTTTGTGTTTTTTTTATATTTTTTTATATTTTTTTAATAGGAATTTGTATTTCATGTAGATGTTCACTTTCTATATTGCTTAAACTAACGTCGATAAGCGGTAGTACTATAATCTCATCACAAACAATATAACCTTTTTGCTTTAAATCACCTACTACATTTAATTTAACTTTATTAAGTTCGTTAAAAGTACATTTTATATATAAACAAGCAAATAAGTTTTCAGGTATAATGCTTATATTATTTAAACTAAAGTTTTTAAATTTTTTTAAATCGTGTACTATAAAAAATAATATTAGATTATTAAAATCAACTTGAGACCTTATAAAGAAGCCATAAGGGACAAGGGTAGGGAGTACGTCTTCATATACTTGCATATCGAATTCTAGAAAAGAGTAAGCCATTTCATCATCTGTTGTTAGGACGCTGTTAGAAGTAATAATCTCACGCTTAGGTATATGCCTAAATCTTATATCATCTGAAGCTTCAATATCTTTAAATTTATTTAATAAATGTATTTTTGCTGTTATGTCCTGATCTATTTTTTCAAGCTTTTTAATTAATAACTTAGTTTGTTTAGACTGCTCCTCAAATAACTCTAGAGAAGTTTTAATAGATTGCTTATCGAGATAATTTTTAATGTCTTCTATACTCATACCTATTTCTCTTAGTTCTAAAATAAGCTCTAGCTTGTAGTACTGAAGTATGGAATAATACCTGTAGTTTGTTTGGGGGTCTATAAAGTCTGGTGTTAAAATTCCCTTTTTGTCATAATGCCTAAGAGTTTCGATTGTTACGCCTGTTAGTTTGGCTAGTTTGCCTATTGATAATAGGTTTTTGTCTTGAATATTCATATTAATATAACTACTCACTTTCTAAATAAATTTTAAAATTATATATAACTAATAATAGCATAAATTAAAAAAAAATGTAGTAATATTATAAATTTAATAAAAAATAAAATTTTATTGTATTTATTACTAAAAATATGTTAAACTATACTAGGCTGTAAGAGAGTATAGTATTTTTGAGGATATTAAGGGAGGGAATTATTTTGGCTAAACAAGATAATAGTAGCAATAAAGAAAACGATAAAAAAAATGGTAAAAAAGGTAAAAATGGTAAAAAAGTTAAAGTATTGGGTATTATTGTGGTGATTTTAGGAGTTATAAGCGTTGGATCTGGTATAGTAGGATACTCTCTTTATAACTTGTACTCAAACGGGGGTATTAACCTAAGTAAGAGAGATGGGATAGAGGAAAGAGAAGTTCAAATGACTATTCCAGAGGGAACATCTATTAAGAGTATCGGAGAAGCTCTTGAAACTGCTGGAATTGTTGATAACTCAACATTTTTTTATTTAAAGTGTAAATATGAAGATATCGGAACTAAGTTTCAAGCAGGAGACTTTATATTAACTAATAAAATGGATTTTGAAGAACTAGTTGTTGCACTAGAAAGAGCGATTGTTCAAGTTGATAATAGCGATCTAAAGTTGCTTATTAAAGAGGGAGATACGCAAGAAAGTATTGCTAATAATCTTGCATCTATGGGCATTGTGTCTTATGAGGAATTTATGAGCGTAGCGAATAATCTTAGTGATTTTTATAGTTTTGACTTTGTTCAGCAGATACCACAAAGTTCAAGTAGAACAAGTAGGCTAGAGGGTTATTTATATCCAGATACATACTTTTTAAGTGATGATGAGACAGCAGAGACGATTATATTAAGATTATTAAATCGTTTTGACCAGTTATATACAGACGAATTAAAAGCAAAAACTATTCAAGCAGGTCTTACGATTGATGAAGTAGTAACGATTGCTTCTATTATAGAAAAAGAAATCAAGTACGCTCCAGAGAGAGCTATAGCAGCATCAGTAATATTTAATAGATTAGAGGTAGGTATGAAGCTACAAATGGACGCAACTGTCTTATATGCTAAGCAAGAGCATTCAGATAGAACTACTATAGCAGATACTCAAATAGAGTCGCCTTATAATACTTATTACATAGATGGTATACCAGTTGGACCTATAGCTAATCCAAGTATTTCTTGTATAGAGGCTGTTTTAAATCCAGCAAACACGGATTATATATACTATGTAGTAGAAGACGACTCGACAGGTCAACATTTTTATACTAGTGACTACAATGAGTTTTTAAAGGCTAAGCAAGAGTATCTTAAAAAGTTTGATTAAATTTTAAAAATAACAAATAATAAATTAATAAGCAAATAAAATAAAATAAAATTAAATTAAGAAAGGACTTTTATGGATTATGTCTTTAATAGAAAGTAACTTAGATAAATATATTAATAATTTATTGCCTAAAGTAGAGGGTGATTTAGGGGAGTTACAAGAGAAGTCTTATCAAGAGGGCGTCCCTATTATACCTAATGACGTTGTTAGGTTTATGTCGGTTATATTAAGCGTTAAAAAGCCTAAAAGAATACTTGAAATAGGTTGTGCGGTAGGTTTTTCAGCAAGCTTTATGACTCAATTTCTACAAGAGGGCGGTTCTATAACTACTATCGAGAGATACTCTGTTATGATTGAGAAAGCAAAAGCCAATATTAAAAATCTTGGTCTTACTGATAAAATAACTCTCATAGAGGGTGATGCAAACGAAGTATTAAAAACTCTTAAAGATGATGAATATGATGTTATCTTTATGGACGCTGGCAAAGGGCAGTATATTAATATATTGCCTGATGTTTATAGGCTACTAAAAGTCGATGGCATTTTAATAGCTGACGATTTACTACAAGATGGCAATGTAGCGAAAGATAGACTTGAAATAGAAAAAAGACAGCGTACTATTCACACTAGGTTAAATAGCTTTATATATGAAATAACTCACAACAAAGCTCTAGATACTTCTATACTGCCTATAGGCGATGGAGTAGCGATATGCTATAAAAAACAGCATATAGATGGGCTTGTAGATAATTTTAGTAGCGAAAGATAGACTTAAAATATAAAAAAGACAACGCACTATTCAGGCTAGATTAAATAGCTTTAATACTATGGAGTGGCGATATGCTATAGAAAGATAGACTTAAAATATAAAAAAGACAGCGCACTATTTACACTAGATTAAATAGCTTTAATACTATGGAGTAGCGATATGCTATAAAAAACAGCA
>JAWXUY010000004.1:0-25118 GCA_044425885.1 bacterium
CCATTTGACAAGTATACTCTAGCGGCGCTCTAACTACAAATTTATCATGCTCTGTTACATGCATATAAATATATATTTCAGCCCCCATCATCTCACATAAATCAACTTGCCCTTTAACTACGTTATCACTAGTAGATTCAAAGAAACGAGTTTCTCTATGTAAATCCTCTGGACGCACACCCATAACCATTAACTGTCCTACATAAGGCTTAATATGATCCAGATTAAATCTACTTGGTAATAATTTAATCTTGTGCCCACCTAAGTTAGCCCAATAAGAACCACCTTGTTCTTCTATTTTAACTTCAAATAAATTCATTTGAGGAGACCCCATGAAACCAGCAACGAACATATTGCAAGGGTTTTCATATAAGTTTTGAGGCGTATCCACTTGTTGTATATAACCATCTTTCATAACAACAATTCTGTCTCCCATTGTCATAGCTTCTGTCTGGTCATGAGTTACATAAATGAAAGTTGTAGCTAATTTTTTATGTAGTTTCGTTATTTCAGCACGCATCTCACCACGGAGCTTAGCATCTAAGTTTGAGAGTGGCTCATCTAGTAAGAATACCGCTGGTTTACGAACCATCGCACGTCCTAGGGCAACCCTTTGACGTTGACCACCTGATAAAGCTTTTGGTTTACGATTTAATAAATGTTCTATATCAAGTATTCTAGCAGCGTCCATAACTTTTTTATCTATTTCATCTTTAGGAACTTTTTTAAGATTAAGACCAAATGCCATATTTTTATAAACTGTCATATGTGGATATAATGCATAATTTTGGAAAACCATCGCTATATCTCTATTTTTAGGAGAAACATCATTTACAATACGGTCACCAATATATAATTCACCACTTGATATATCTTCAAGACCTGCTATCATTCTTAAAGTAGTAGACTTACCACAACCAGAAGGACCTACTAAAATAATAAATTCTTTGTCTTCTATATCTAAATTAAACTCATGCACGGCAACAACGTCACCAGGATATACTTTTTTAATGTCTTTTAATTTTATACTAGCCATATCACTAACCTCCAATTTAATTAATAATGATTTATTTTATATTAATTTTATTATTTTATTATTTTATTATTTTATTTTATTTCCAAAGTTTCACTACTCTTAAAAACGCATAATCAATTAATTTATATATAATTCCAAAAGTAATTGGCTCTATATGAGTTTTAAAAAGATTAAAGTTAACTACATAATATAGACCGAACATAATAGAACAAACTATAATTGACTTAACGATATTTTTAGGTAAATTTTGCTTTGGGAATTCTTCTTCTTTGTTTCCATAAATTAAAGCGTGAGAAATAGGAGCTACTATAAAAGTATTAACCATTCCGATAGCGATTGCCGTCCCAATCATGTTTATATTCATGCTAACCATGGACATATAACAAGTTGACGCTACCAAATACCACTCAAGTAAAACTATTCTATGTTGGTAAAATAAACTTTTTAACTTGCTTGTAATTTTGTCTGAAATGCTTATGTTTGTTTCGTTCATATTACTCACTTCCTTTAATTTTAATTTATATTTTATTTATATTTATATTTTATTTATATATATTTTATTTTTTTAGAACTATTAAATTATTATTTTATTTTATTATTTTATTATTTTATTATTTTATTTTATTTTAAATTTTACTCTTTAACCCCACCAACCATTATACCTTTTGTGAAGTATTTTTGGATATATGGGTAGAATACTATAACAGGTATCATAGAACAAACTATGATTGCATATATAATAGTATCTGATGAATAACTCATAGTGAATAAGCTGTTGGCAACTTGGTCTGCCATCGCATCTCTTTCTATAATCATTTTTCTAAGATAAACTTGAAGTGGAGTTTTTTCTATTTCAGTTATTAAAACCATTGTCCAGAAGAAACCATTCCATCTACCTATTGCATAATATAATATAACTGTTACAAGAGCTGGCTTAGAAAGCGGTAAGAAGATTTTAAAGAATATAGTAAAATCGTTTGCACCATCTATCATAGCTGCTTGTTCTAAAGATTCTGGAACATTTTCAAAATAGTTTCTTAATAATATAATATTAAACGCTTGGATACCGAAAGCTACTATAATTCCCCATCTGCTGTCTTTTATTCCTAATTCTTGGAAATTTAAGTACATTGGAACCATACCTGCTTGAAACCACATTGTGAACACTACTAATAAGTTAAATGTTTTTCTAAATCTTAATTTTCTTCTTGAAAGAGCATAAGCTCCTGTTGCTGAAATTACCATACTATACATAGTACCCACTATCGTATAATATAAAGTGTTTGCATAAGACATCCAGAAGATTTTGTCTTCTAAAACGTATTTATAGGCATCTATTGTAAACTCTACTGGAAAGAGCATTACTTGCCCTCTACTAACTGCGTTACCTGAGCTTAATGAACTAGATAAAACATATATAAAAGGGTAAAGACAACATAGCCCTAAAATAGCAAGTATAACATATATAGCCCCTGTTACTAAATCATCACTTGAGAATTTATTGTTTTCCATGATAGTCCCCTCCTTTTACCATAATACTGTATCTGACATTTTTTTACTAATTTTGTTTGCGCCAATAACTAGTATAAATCCTATAACTGAGTTAAATAAACCTGCTGCTGCTGCTGTTGAAAAATCGTTTGAACCTGTCATACCTAATCTATAAATATAAGTACTTAAAACGTCTGCTGTTTCATATGTAATTGGTTGGTATAAAAGCATTATTCTTTCGTATCCAACTGTTAAAAGATTACCTATTCTTATTATTAACATAATTGCAATAGTAGGAGCTATCCCTGGGAGGCTTACATACATCATTTTTTGTAATTTAGTTGCTCCATCAACTGTAGCTGCCTCATATTGCTCTACTCCTATACCGCTTAAAGCCGCAAAATAAACTATAGAACCAAAACCAACTTCTTTCCAAACACCACTTATAATATAAACTGGAGTAAACCATTCTGGTTTAGTTAAGAAGTAAATACCTTGATCTACTATACCCATTTTTATAAGCATAATATTTATTATACCAGTACTTGGTTGTAAGAAAGATATTACTATACCAGCAAGTATAACTTCTGATAAAAAGTGAGGTAAAAACATAACTGTTTGTATACCACGTCTAAATAAACCATCTTTAATTTCATTAAAGAATAAAGCTAGTAAAATTGGTAATGGGAAAGTAAATATTAAAGAATATCCACTAATTTCAATCGTGTTCCAAAACGCACGCCAGAAGTTGGCTGATTGAGAACCTACGAATAAAGTTTCAAAGTTAGCAAATCCTACCCATTCACTTCCAGCCATACCTTTATATAAATTATAATCTTGGAAAGCTATTAATAAACCATACATAGGCTTATAAGAGAATACGCCTAACCAAATCATGAGTGGAGCTAATAATACATATATTTGCCAGTCTTCTTTAACTATTTTAACAAATTTATCTATTGCTGATTTGTCATTAATATTAGTATTTGAATTACTCATTTTTCTCACCCTCTCTTAAAAAATTTTTAAATTATTTTATTATTTTATTATTTTATTTTATTTTTTATAATTTTATTTTATTTTATTTTATTTTTTATAATTTTATTTTATTTTATTTTATTTTTTATAATTTTATTTATAAATATTTTTTTACAAATTTTTCAACCAAAATTGCACGAGCTATATTTTATATATATAGCTCATACAAAATTTAATTTATTTTATTATTTTATTATTTTAATTTTTATTTACCTGCGATAGATATGTATCTATCATAAGCTTGTTGGTAATTAGCTAATAAAGAATTTACATCTAAATTATTTAATTGAGATATATAGCCGTCCCATTGTTCATCTATTTTAGTATAATCTTCGATTATCCATTTTTGTATCATTTCATCTTGATAATCGTTGATAGGAGTAAGAAGCTTATCATAAACAGTTCTTTCATCTTCTGTATAAGCAAGACTTGGTATTTCTGTCATATCATCGCTAAATCCACCAGCAGTATACATATCAACTCCGGCTTGCCCTATTTCATTAGTCCATTGTCTTTCATATTCATAATCCATCCAATAACCATGTTTTAATTGAGCCCCGATATCTTCCTCTAAGTACGCATTAACTGCTTTATCTCCGTTTAATACTTCATCAGTAAACGTAGGTATTCCATTAACATAATTCCATTGTTCGCCCTCTACGCCGAAGTTACTTAATATACGTCCTTCTTCTGAATAGAAGTAATCCATAAATGCAAATAATGGTGCTGGGTTATCACAATTTGTAGAAATTGCCCAACCATCTGGTTTAACTTTAAGTCTTTGATGTTCTTCCCATTGGTTTCCATTAGCAGTGATAGGTGGAGCCATTGTTTCTAAAGCAAAACCATCGATAGTAGTAACTATATCGTTATAAGCAGAAGTAGAAGCAACCCACTCATGAGTCATACCACCAATATCTCCTGGTATATATTCTTTTCTAGAAGAAGAACCTTTTGTAAATATTTCTATATCTATAAGACCTTCATCATACCAACGAGATACATTTTTGATAGCTTCTTTAAATTCATCTGTCATCCAAGCATGATATAC
This sequence comes from bacterium, assembly GCA_044425885.1. Lineage (GTDB taxonomy): Bacteria > Bacillota > Clostridia > Lachnospirales > CAG-274 > Tyzzerella. The sequence goes on from JAWXUY010000004.1 coordinate 4,617, forward strand.
TTGACCATTAGCATCTGGAATTACCCTTTCAGCATAAGTGTCATTTGCATAACAACGTGCATCCCAAAGATTAACAAGTCTTACCATTTCATTCCATTTGTCATTAAAATATGGTATTTCATCATTTTCGCCGTTTCCATTAGGATCATCATCTCTAAATGCAATAAGTACTTTTTCTAAATCTTCAACTGTTTCAGGTACGTCTAAACCTAAATTATCGAGCCAGTCTGTTCTAATATGATAAGTACGAGCTACACCACCATCTTGAATATAAGGTATGTGATAGATGTTTCCATCTTCTGCTGTTATAGAAGCTTCAACATCTGGATTATCATCTAAATAAGCTCTAAAGTTTGGTAATACTTCCCAATAATTGTTAAGAGCATAGAATGCGTCATAAGGTCCATATTGCATAAAATAAGGTCCTGCGTTATTAGCACCATATAAATCCGATGGGAATCTATCAATTGCTTGAAGCTGAATTTGTTCTGTTGAGTTTGTTGCTACTGGACTAGCAGTATTAACAAAAGTTATGTTTGTGAGCTCAGCCATTTCTTGATATACTGGCCATGTTGGGTCAAATACATATTTATCCCTTGCATGATAATGGAAAGTATACTCTAAAGGCTCATCTAGTGGGAAAGACACAGATTCAACTGGACCATTATTGCTAGAAGAACTACTTCCACCACTATCACTACTGCCTCCACAACCAGTGAGAGCTGTAACTGCTAAACAAACAGTTAGTAGTTTTGAAATATTTTTTTTCATGTTAAATTTCATAAGAAACTCCTCCTTTTCATCTAATATAATTAATACTCGTTATACTAATAATATCAGACTTAATTAATTTTAAATAACTTTTAAACTTTTAACTAATTTTATAATTTTTAATTATTTTTTTTTTAATATCTTTTTAATACTTGACCTGAACTATTATTTATCATTTAATTTTTTAATTTTAATTTTTTATAAATTATGTTGTTCAGATATCCGTATATAATTTATATTTACAAACCAATTATAATATATTAACATACATATTTCAATACATTTTTGCATAAAAGTTTATTTTTGTTTAATTATTATGTTTTTAAAGAGTATTTTTGTGCAACTTAACTATAACATATTATTACAATAGTTATTTCTACTTGTAAACATTATTTTTTAATATTTGTTCTTATTTGTTCTTATTTATTCTTATTTATTATTTATTATATCTCTTTATTATATGAAATGACTTATATATAGATGATGTTTAGATAAAAATTATTTTATTACAAAAATATATTTAAAAATTTTTAAATATATAAAATAAAATAAAAACTCACAAATAAATAATATATTCGTGAGTTTTTTTGTATTAATTTAATTATTAACATCATCGTCAACGTCAACGTCACCATCATCGTTACCATCAACGCTAATATTTCCACCATTAATAATTTCATTCATAAATTCTTCTAAACTAAGCACATCATTTGGCAACATATTTTCTTGATTAGATGTTAAGGCGTTTGTGGTGCTAGTAGAATATGTATCATTGGTTGTGCTTATAGTTATGATTTCATTTATTGACATTAACTCTTGAGAACTTTCTTCGGTAGAGAGAATATTTAGGTCTATTACTGTAGATTCTTGAGTAGATTCTTGAGTAGTTGTCTCTGTAGATTCTTGAGTAGATTCTTGAGTAGATTCAGCAGTAGTTGACTGAGTAGATTCTTGAGTAGTCTCCTCAGTAGATTCTTGAGTAGATTCTTGAGTAGATTCCTCAGTAGTAGTTTGTCTTGTAGTAGTGGTTTGTCTTAATGTAGTTGGAGGTTGTTGAGTTGTAGGAATTTCTTCAAGGGAGATATCTTCTGTAATAGTTTCAATAGTTATAATATCACTAAGATTTTCTTGATTTAAATCATCATCATCAATTAAATCGCTATCAATTAAATCATCATCAATTAAATCACCATCAATTAAATCACCATCAATTAAATCATCATCATCTAGGAAGTTATCTTCTAGCTCATCACCATTTTCATCTAATTCTAAATCATCAGTTGTACTATTATCTGACTGCGTATCTAATAAAGTTAAATCTACTAATATTAAAGGCTTTTCTACGAGAGTTATTCCAGTTGGCAAAGTTATATTTAAAGGTATTAAAGATTCTCCATTTTCAAGACTAGTTATGTTAATAAAAGGACTTAGAGAGTCTAGAGTTACCATATCTAGGAATTCTTTTTCACCTTGAATAATAAAGAAAATGTCTTCGCTTAATATTTTAACACTGCTAGTTTCAAGATTGCCTAATATGTCTATATTAGATTGCTCAAGCGTTATTGTTTTTTTGGCTATTTCTTCTAGTTGTATAGTAATAGTGACTTTTTCTATATTATTTTTAGAAGATAACTTGTTTTGCTCTAATAAATAAGAGATATCTTGAGTAAAAGTTTTAGTTTGCGTTAAACTAGAGACATCTATACTCTGTAGATTTATACTTCCTAAACTAGATATATTAGCACTGCTTCCAGTTACTTCTATAAATTTAGGAGAGACAATAATATCTTTTATTAAATAACCACTTGCTACATTTCCTGTTATACTTGGTGTATTAATAGATATACTACCTTGTTTGCTTATAGGCACTTCTACTAAAACTGTGCTTAAATTAAACGTAAGACCTTCTATTACTTTACCATTTTCATCATAGGCTACTGGAGCTACGTTCATAGAAATACTACTCGTTTGGTCTTTTATATCCACAGGAGCTACTATTTTATATATACTATTTACAATAGATTTAGGACCAACTACTTGTATATTACTACTTGAAATACTCGGCGTAAAATATACATAATTGTTCGGCACTTCATTTAAAATCTCTACTGTAATTTTTCTCGGTACTGCTATAATATTATCAGCTACAACTCCTATATTAGCTGGCGAATAAGATACAACTTCGTAAGCGTTGTTAGGATAAGCTATACTAGGGATATTTGGAACTAAATTCACTGGAATATAACTAGTATCTGGGTCTATTGTATAGGCTGACAGAGGTGCTAAATCAACTGTAACATTAGCGGATTTTTGCTCTAATAAATTAGTAATTTCTAATAGAGTAGGTCTTGTTCCGCTTATTTTAACTTCTACTTTTTGGTTAAGAAGTTCGTCCATATTTAATATAGCAATATTATTCTGGGTTAAAATATCTTCGTTTATAAAATTTATACCAAAAGAAAAAGTTTTAATCTCTACTGGATTATTAATATTCATAACAACAATCCATAAACAAATAGATGCCAATATAGAAAATAGCTTTAAAAATATATTTTCTGTTAAAATAGACTTTAATTTTTGGTACATCAATTTTTTCTCCCTTTTAGAATATTAATCGGCGCTAACTTAATTTGAGAATTTTCTTCTAACATAAACATACTTTCTATTTCTTCTCTTGATAAAGATTTTTTTAGCTTACCATTTTGGGCTATAGAAACCCCTCCAGTTTCCTCAGATACTACAAAGACGTAACCATCGCAAACCTCGCTAGCCCCTACAGAGGCTCTATGTCTAGTCCCTAAGTCAAGCCCTATCTCTGAATTAGTAAGAGGCAATATACAACAAGCCCTTGAAATTCTATTGTTTCTTATTATTACTGCCCCGTCATGCAAAGGGGTTTTATTTTCAAATATATTTATTAATAGCTGACTTGTTATTATAGAGTCTATCGGTACTCCACTATCTTCAAAATCACCTATTGGAACATTTTGCTCTACAACTATTATAGCTCCAGTCTTACACTTACTCATAATAAAACAAGCTGTTAAGATTTCATCTAAAGTCTTTTTTGGTATTTTTTCGTTAGAATCGCTAGAGGCAAATATGTTTTTGGCAAAAGAAGACCCTTTACCTATCTGCTCAAGACCTTTTCTAAACTCGGGTTGAAAGAGAATAATTATCGCTATAATACCTACTGATAAAGTTTTCTCTATTATCCAAAAAGTGGCATATAAATTTAAATTAAAAGATAATATGCTAAGCAAAATAATTATCATAATACCTTTAAATAAAGACCATGCACGTGTTTCTCTTATCCAGTTCATTAATATATAAATAAAAAACGCTACTATAGATATATCTAAAATATCCGAAGTTTCTATAATAGGTATGCTAAGTTTGGATAATTCTAACCCATCTAAAAGCTCCCTAATAGAAAAAGTTTCTGTGACAGTAGTTGTAGTTGTAGTTTGGCTCATTTTTTCACCCACCTGATAAAATTAATAAATATATTTATAGTATATCACAAAAATAATAAACAACCAATAATAAATTTTAAAAAAATTAATTTTTTTTTTAGACTTTTTTTAGACTTTATTTTAATTTAAATTTAATAAACTTGACATTAAATATAAATTTCTGTTATTATAATAAAAAATATAGAAAAATGAGGTGATATGGGATTGAATAATAAATTAATGATAAAAATGAGTATAATTGTGTTTGGTTTTATTTTTTGGTGTAATATAATAGAGCCAATAGAAACTTATGCGTATTATATAGAAGATGAAAATAATGAAAATATAGTAGATGTAAAAATAGATGGCTACTGGTTAAAATTTGATATGGAAACAGGAACAATATTAAGATACGTAAGCGGAGCAGGTACTCTTAAAATACCGAGTGAGATAAATGGAGTAACGGTTAAACATATAGGGGATTGGGCTTTTTCTACTACTCATAGTAGAGTTAATGACTCATTTTTGGGAGATGTAATACTTCCTGAAACGATTATTACAATCGGAGATTATGCTTTTTTTACGGCATCATGTAATTATATGTATATTCCGAGTAGCGTTGTTAGTATAGGGGATAGCGCTTTTTATATAAGCGGAATTCGTGAGGTATACTATGGCGGAACACAAGAACAATGGAATAATATAAATATAGATATGTCGCTTGTTGACGAAGAAAGAGGCTCTATAAAAATTTTAAGCGGAATTTGGGCAATAGATGTGTCTAGTATAGGTGATTTAGCAAATATAGACTTATTTAACACCAAAAAATACTTTAATTCTGAACCACCTGAAGTTGACTATAAATGGATTGAACTTGAAGGAGTAGAGGGAGGAAAAGTTAAAATAGCATTACTAAAACAATACAATTATGAAATGCAAGAATATACAACAGTTTCTGAATATGAGTTAGTAGCAATAGAAGATTCAGTCACTAAACTTAATTTACCTAGTCATATAGATGGCATACCTATTACATCAATAGGAACTTTTGCTCTTTATAATTGTGCTAATATAATAGAGTTTACATTTCCTAGTACAGTTAATGGTGTAGGTTACCACGCTCTAAGCTATTTACCTAATATAACAGATATTATTTTTGCAAATGATGTTTATTATGATGACGTTAATTTTCTTGATGATTTATTATATGGAACAAATATTAGAAATGCAACTATATTTGCAACAGAAAACTTAAATAACTATTCTCATTTGTTATGGCCTATTGACGATAATTTAAAAAATATATACATATCGGATACAGATGAAATTAGAAGTACTTATCGTGATGAATTAGATAGATATATATCTGATATAGATATATCTATTAATTTTATAGAGCATGACCCTAATGCAACAATTAGAGGATTTAAAAGTTGGTATGAGGTAGATGGCATAGAAAATGGTATGATAAGATTTGATTTAAATACTGGTACGATATTAGATGTGGATTATTCTATTACAAAGGCTGTTATACCAAGTGAAATTAATGGAGTCAAAGTAACTAGTATAGATGATAATGCTTTTTATGATTGTAAAGAATTATTAGAAGTAGTTATTCCAGATAGTGTAACATATATAGGTAATAGAGCTTTTTATAGTTGTAATAAGCTATTAGAAGTAGTTATTCCAAATAGTGTAACATATATAGGTAATATCGCTTTTGGAAGTTGTTATAATCTACTAGAAATAGTTATTCCAAATAGTGTAACATATTTAGGTGATAACGCTTTTAGTAGTTGCTCTAATTTATCCAATGCAATTTTACCAGAAGGGCTTACATATTTACCACGTGGATTGTTTAATATGACAAACATAAAAACAATTATCTTACCAGACTCTATAACAGAAATAAATAGTGCATTTTTTTGGACACCTTTAGAAGAAATTTATCTCCCAGAAAGTGTTACTCATATAGATGAGTATGCTTTTTCTGAAAATTATAGTTTGAAAAAAATTAATATTCCTAAAAATATAACGTCTATTCCAAATGGGTTATTTCATTTTTGTTCAAATTTAGAAGAACTAGATATACATGATAACATAACATCTGTAGGGGATTATGCATTTTTTAGATGTGAGAAATTAAACTTTTCTGAATTTAATTTTATAAAAAATATTACAGAATTAGGTAATTGGGCATTTGCGGGCTGTAAATTACTTGCAAATATTGAATTACCAAATACTTTAAATATAATAGACGAATATACTTTTGCTGGTTCTAATCTTAATAGTATCAACATACCAAAGACAGTTACAGAAATAAAAGAAGGAGCTTTTTATGGTTGTGAAAACTTAGAAAGTATTTATTTACCAATTAATCTTAAACTTATAGAAACAGATGTATTTGGATATTGCACAAATTTAAAAGATGTTTATTACTATGGTAATGAAGATGATTTTAATAAAATTTTTATAGAAAATAATGAATTAACTGATTTAGATATGGAGCTTTTTAGTGAATATGGTTCAATTATATGGACATTAAATATGGATGTATTAAATTCTTATAAAGTAGGTGAATTTTATAATAAATATTTTATAAACGCCACTAAGCATTTTAATACATACATAATGAACTTACCCGATAAAAACTGGTTTACACCAGACTTAATATTAACTAGTAAAATACAATATGATATAGCAAATGGGTTGGTACTTACATCTAGAAGCTATATATTAGAAAATCAAAATAAAATAAAAAATTATAAAGATGTATTATTTATATAATATAATATAATATAAGATAATATAATATAATAGGATGTGATATTATTGACTAATGATTTAAATAATAATAACTTACCAGAAAAAAAACAAGTATTAGACGATATTCTTTTGTATTGCGCTAAAATACTACTAACAGATTATGACATATACAAAGCCCTTAATACACTTCTTCAGGATTTATGCGAATTCCATAACGCAGAAAGAGCTTATATTTTTAGTATAAACTTTGACGAAGAAACAGTCGATAATACTTATGAATATTGTGTAGAAGGCGTTGTTCCTTATATAGATAACCTACAAGGGTTTCCTACTTCTATTCTTAAAGTTTGGTTTGACTTCTATGAAAAAGACGTTTGTATATTTGAGCGTGTAGTAAAAGATTTAAATAAACCCGAAGAAAAAGAAGAACAAGACTTTCTTAAATCCCAAAATATAGATAGTATTCTGGTTATAAGCTTACATAAAAATAATAAGCTAATTGGATTTCATAATTCTATTAGCTATCTCTGTGCATTGGTTTATCACATCGAAAGACTCTTTTTGGTTTTTGGCGGACACTTTGGCATTCTCACGGTCTAGCATAAAACTCTGTGCTTGTGATTTAAGAGACTCTGCTTTAAAGTCATAAGATAAATCTAATATATAATAATCATCTTGATTATTAGTATCAACTATATCACCTGTAGTAGATTTCTCTTGTTTTTTTGGCTTGTTATTTTTTAAATTATTATCTTTTAGATAACTACTTTTTATATTATTATTAATATTCATAAAAACTCACTCTCCTTATTATTTAGTAAAATCCACGTTCTTTTAATTATCTAGACTTACCCCTCATTTGTTATTAAACTAATTAGTTAAAGCAGTTATTAATCACCAAAATCGAAGTAGCGAATACGAAAATACATACTAGCTATTACCTAATGAATAAATAGGTATATTAGAGTAAACGGGGTATATCCCAAATATTTTTATTGCTGTTTGAATAAACAATACCTGCTTGATTTCCATCTATTAGCAATATACTCCATACTTTCAAGGTATTTTCCTAGTTTGCTTTGATGGTATTTCACCACACCATAATATAATATAAATAATAAGCCTTATTTATATTATATTATATACTAAACAAGGCTTTATTTTTAATTATTTAATTATTTAATTATTTATTTTTAATAAGAATTCTCCAAGCATATAGGCAACATCTGCTCTTGTTGCTTTGGAAGTAGGATTAAAGTTATTGCTAAAATCAGTATTTAAAATACCTATTTTATACATATCTTTAACATTATCTTCAAACCAGCTTGAAACACTATTTATATCCGTTATAGTGCCTAATCCAGTATTAACTACTTCTAATTCATACTCTTTGTAATTATAATACCTGTCTATTATAGCTACTACCTGCTCTTTTGTAAGAGGGGCGTTTGGCGAGAAAGTAGAACCACCTGTTGTACCATTTACTATTTCATTTTCTTTTGCCCAGTCAATAGATTTTGAGTACCAGTCATCTTCTTTTACATCTGTAAATTCAGCATATTCTGCCTCTGGCTTACCTTCCATTCTATGTAGCATAACTACAAGAACTGCTCTAGTCATAGTTTCATTAGGAGAGAAAGTAGATTCACTAGTACCAGTTATAATTTCATTATTATATAAATACTCAAGCTGACTGAAATAAAGCTCACCTCTATTAACATCATCAAATGGCAAAGTAGATGCTAAATTTTTAACCGCTGAACCGTCTGAATTATAATGCCTGTTAGAAGTATATAAAAACTTATTATAAGAATCACCTGTAAAATAATTGTTATAAGCATCTAAACCTGCTGAAGGATCTTCGTTAAAAAAAGCGTTAATTATATTAATATTTTCCCATTGATCTTCAGTTCCACCATAATACACATCTTTAAGCTTTGTACACATATAAAAAGCTGAAACTGTTTCACCTACTTGATTAAGTGTGCTAGGTATATAAATGCTCTCAATATTATAACTAAAGCAAAAAGCGCCTTCACCTATATAAGTAACTCCCTCTGGAATATACACACTTGTAATACTTTCCATATTAGCTTTTACATCTTGAGGCATTACATTATTAAAATGGTCTCTGTCTGGTCTAAACGCTCTGTATCCTATAGATTTAACCTGTACTCCATTTATTTCTTCTGGAATAACTAACGCTCCTGTTCCTGAAACATATCTCACTATTTCACCTTTAGACGTATCAAACAGCACTTTAAAGCCGTTAAACTCTACTTCTATTTCATTGGACTCATTCGCATAAACTTCGACTGGCTCTAAAAAATAGCTCCCAACAAAACTATTAGAAATCACTAAAGCACCTATTAAAAGTTTTATATTTTTTTTCATAAACTATCATCTCCTTATTAAATCAAACACATAAACTATAAACCACTATTCTAATATTAAACCACTATTCCAACTAAAATAAATTATACCACAATAAAACTTATTAATCAACAATAAAAATTTTTAATTAAAAAAGCCTTATTTATACAATTTCTAATAAATAAAGCTTTTATTTTATATTTTATATTTTATATTTAATTATTTAGCTTACTTAACTTTCTTGCTATCTTTGTTTCTTTTGATTTTTCAGTAGGAACTAAGCTAGTAAATCCTGAGCCTATTACCTCGCTCGCATTTGTTATTACTATAAAAGCATCTTTGTCTATACTTGTAACTACTTCTTTTAGCTCTGGTATTTGCTTTTGTTGAACTACGCAAAATATCACATTTTTCTTATTTTTCGTGTACATACCATGGGCGTCTAGGGCTGTAGCTCCTCTTGAAACTGTGCTTAAAATTACTTGACCTATTTCTTCGGACTTATCGCTTATTATAAATACTGCTTTTGCAAAGTCAACACCATCTATTACTACTCCTATTACTTTATTTAATATATATACGCTTATTATAGCATATAGCGTCTGCGTTACCCCAAATACTACTATACCTATCATTATAATTAAAGCATCTATTATAAGCATTAACTTTGAAATAGGAATATGCTTAACAAAATAATTAATAATAGTAGCTAGTAAATCACTACCTCCAGTAGTTGACCTATTTTTTATAATAATCCCTATCCCTATACCATCTACTATAGCTCCAAAGACCGCTGCAAGTAAAATATCATCAGTAAAAGGCGTAAACCCCTCTGTTAGTTTAATACAAAAAGATAATAAACATATCGCAAACATCGTAGTGCCTACAAAATTAAAACCAAATAACTTTAAACTAACTAAAATCATAGGGGTATTTATAACAAGATTACTAAGCCAAACTGGAAAATAAATTCCAAAGTTATTCATACAAACTTCTTCTATTATAATTCCTAGTCCTGTAACGCCTCCAAGTACAAAACTATTCGGACTTAAAAAAACATTTAAAGACGTTGCTATTAAAAAGCAACCTACTACAATTTCCAAATATTTTTTAATATTTTTTAATTCCATTATTTTCACCTATTATATTATATTATATTATTTATTATATTTAATTATATTTATTTTATTTTAAATAACTTAAATATAATTACTTTTATCAAAAATAATGGCAATTTCAACATTCTAATAAAGCGTTTAGGCTGAGTAATAAGCCTGTAGAACCACTCTAAATTATACTTTATGAAAAACTCTGGTGCTCTTTTAACATTGCCACTCATAACATCAAAACTACCGCCAACTCCTATCATAACCTTGGCTTTTAACTTATCTTTATTATTATAAATCCATTTTTCTTGTCTTGGTGAGCCAAGACCTACTAACAATAAATCTGGACTTAAAGAATTAATCTCTTGTATTATTATATTATCCTCGTCCGACTTAAAATATCCGTTACGACAACCTATTATTTTTAAGTTTTTATACTTCTTTTGCATCTCAGACTTAGCCTTATTAATATTTTCTTCGCTAGACCCTAGAAAATAAACAGTTATATCTTTGTCTTGGATATCTTCAAATACAGCTTGCACTAAGTCAAATCCAGGTAAACGATTATTTATATTATGCCCTAGAATTTTAGACGCTATAATTATTCCTATTCCGTCTGGAATATTAAAAGAGCTTTTGTTTAATATCTCCATAAACTCGTCATCATTTAAGGCGTTTATAACAAACTCTGGATTAGGGGTAAAGATAATTTGCTTGTTGTTGTAGTCATCTCTATTCAAATTAGAAGCTATATGCTTAACGGCGTCATTTAGAGTTATATTGCTTATAGGTACTCCTAGTATATCATAATTTACAAACAAGATTTATTTCCTCACATATCTATTTAATTTTTAGTTTTTTATTACATAATCACCTTTTACAAGAAACCATGAGTTAACACTTACTTTTACTCCACGTCCATCATCTCTTGATATAATAAGTAAATGATTTGTTTCAACAGTTTCGTTATTAAAAACATTTTTGCCAGCAGTTATATTTGCTATCTCGCTAACCCCTTCTGGCACTATCGAAACGCCAGACCCGCTTCTAAGTATAATCTCAGTACCCTCTTTACCTAGTATAGCTTGGTTAGCTTCTACCAAAACTGGCACAAAACTATTAAAATTATTATCTATTTTAATATCTCCTATTATATCTTCTAGTACTATATCTCCTATTATAATATCTTCTAGTGCTTTTTTTATTTCAGCATCTACATAGCTTTTAGTTACTAAAGGGTCTTCGGCGCTACCTGCTTGAGTTGCAAATGCTATAACGCTCATTGATATAATACTACTTAAAAATATTTGTGTACCTATTATAAAATTTTTATTTATTTTTTTATTACTCATTTTAATATATATATCTCCCTAATTTATTATTTATTATTTAAATTTTTTTCTTTTCTTATTAGCTCTATCTGCTCATATAAATGCTTCTCATTTAGTGATGCTTGACTTAATAATATTTGCATTTTTTCTTTTAATATATTCTGATATCTTTCAATCCCTAAAAACATACCTTCTACTTGAGATAAAAGCTTTTTGCTGTCTATATCACCTGTTGTGATATCACCACCATTTGGCATATTTAATACATTTAAATAATATTCTATTTTAGGGTCATATATAATACCTATCATTGGTACATTTTTTTTAGCTGAAAATAATAAAGCGTGTAACCTCATTCCTATTATTAAATCCATTCGACCTATTATACCTAGTATTTCTTTGGGCTTATAGGTCTTTTTTAATATATAAGCATCTTGGTTCATTTCATACATAACTTTCTTTGAAGTATCTATATCTTTTGGATACTCCATCGGGATAAATAAAATATTTTTTCCAGACTTTATTAATTCGTCACAGACTTTGGCTATATCTTTTATATATTTATCTCCATTTTTTGACTTACTCCAATTTCTTACAGATATACCTATTATCGGCTTATCGAGTGGTATACCTTCTTCTTTTAGAAGTTTTATAGCTTGCTCATCTGTAATAGACTTGAGAGTAAAGGCTGCGTCCGCAGTAACATAAATAGGTGGATTTATAACGCCCATACTCATCAAATCATCTTTTGAGAATTCTTCTCTAAGCGTTATTAGATCTACACTATTTACCACCATTTTAACTAAATTCCTGTTTATAATACCATTTACAGGTCCTATTCCGTTTGAATAAAGCATGACTCTTTTTTTAAATATTTTGGCAAATTTTATAATACTTAAATAATATAATAAAGAGCGAGTGCTAGTTCCATTTTGGATTAAAGTTCCACCGCCAGACAGTATGATATCACTGTTTATAATAGCTTTTATCACTTCTACCGCATTAAATCTTTGTATAGAATTTATATTATATTCAGCTTTAGTCAATTCTGGTATATGCGAGATAGCAGTTATATTAACGTCTGGAGCCATTTCTTTTATATTGGTAGACATCGCCATAAGAGTTGCTTCATCGCCACAATTTCCATATCCATGATATCCAGCTATTAGTAAGTTTATCATTCTTTGTCCTTTCTTATATTTATTTATTTATTTATTTTAAATCCCTCTGTTTCTTGCATTATAATGCACATACCAATAATACATTAAGACCGCAACTAAAAGCCAAAAACAAGATGTCATCATAGGCACTTCAAATACATTTTCTACAAAATTATGGATTATAACCCCGAATAGACCTGATAATATTCCTATTTCTATTTCTCTATGTTCTTTACTTGCTGTTATTCTTATAGTTCTAATACCATTTACCACTATTTGAAACATCATCATCATAAAAAAGAATAATCCAAATAAACCTGTTTCCACCGCTATTCTTAAATAATAATTATCCATATAGTACGTATTTACTACGACACCATTTAATAAATAAGCTAAACTATTATTAATAGCTACTGCTCCACCAAAACGTCCATGTCCTAATCCAAAAATAGGGTTATCTGCTAGTATTTCAAGTCCTGTCATCCATCTTACAAGTCTACCTGCTGTCAGACTGCTTTCTATATATTCTATACTAAGCATATAAGCAATTCTGTTTCCTATACTTGGCACTAATATTAAAGCAAATAGGCTCACTGCTATAACTGGTATAAATAGTCTTTTGTCTTTTAAAAATACATACATACATATAGCAAATCCAAAACCTACCCAAGCACCCCTTGAGAAAGTAAATATCAGCGTTAGACCCATCATTAATGCTAAAAAATAAAATAACATTTTTTGGTTAAACTTTTTAGAGATATTACCAAAAGACATTGTCAAAGGTAGGGCTAGAGTCATAAGCGAACCTAATATATTTGGGCTTGTCAAAATAGAAAAAACACGTGTTCTAACTTCTGCCTCTTTGTAATCTACCCATGAAGCGGGCATCTCAACTCCGATTATATATTGATAAACTCCATGTATACCCATCATACCTACTACTAGTATAAATATTAAACATATTTTTCTCGCTGTCTTTTCAGAGTCTATAATTTGGAATACCGCATAGAACCATAGGACATACTGGATAGTAGCCCTTAAACCAGCTACCGCTACGTTAATAAATAAATAATTTGCTATAAATACGCAAACCATACTAAATAAGAAAAATAAGATTGGTAAATCCAGCGGACTATACTTAAATGAATTTTTATTTCTATAAAATATCCATTTATAAGCCCATGTTCCATACATCATCACTAGTAATAACTCGTCCCACATATTTCCAAGCGGTGGAACATATAGCCTAATAACATAATCCAAAACAGGATATAAAGCTAGTAAATAAACTACCCTTTGATAGTCTACAAAATATAAACTAACTCCCGATACAACTACAAAGTACATCATTAAAAAGTCTTTATTAAATACCCCTATTAAAATACCTACAGATATCGCTACATAAATATTATTTTTATAGCCTCGACTCATAAATTTTTTAATAACCCATATCAATTTACTATTTAGTGAAATCCTCAACATAAGCGAATTCAACTGATTTCCTAGTGTATTTAATCTACTAACACCTTTATTTATTCTACCATAAAATTTACTACTCAAAAAAGAAGGGTTTTTACCAAAATACGCATCTATTTTTTTATAAATATTACTTTCTTGAAAATAAAATATAATTTTATCTACTATATTTTTAAAATTACTTTGATTATATGGTCTTACACATAAAATAAAAAACATTTTATATATAAAACTCTCTTTGAGAAATTCCATAAGTAATAACCACTTATCTCCCTTCTAAATTTATTTTATTATTTTATTATTAAATAAATTAACATTAGACATCTCTTGTTCTATTCTATCATAAGTTATTGGCTCTATCACATATTCTTCATCTACGTCTACTATATCTACTCTCCTTATTCTTGATGTAGCTTCAAAAGCGTGTGTTTTTAAATAAAAATTATAGTTTACTCTTACTTCCTGCTCACTTGCTCTTATTATAGGCGGATTTACATCTATCGTATCTTTTATAGTTGCTACTACGTCTACCCACATTGGATGTTCTTGATAAATAAGTTCTCCACTGTCAGTTGTACCTATATAAGCAGCTGGCGTAATTACAAGATCTACTATTTCAGCAGTAGTAAATTTGCCATTAGCAACTAGATTATCTCCTATGTTTAAAGTCTGAGCAACTTCTGGCACTACAGAGCTAGCTGAAACTGTCACATAAATATCTTTAGTTTCTGGCTCATTAGAGATAATTTCTCCATTTTCATCTCTTTCTTGAAAAAAAGAGAGGCTTCTAATTCCTGTAGCACCTAGTAGTATAACTAACAAAGCCATTACAGTGAAGTCTACAATATTTATAACTCCAAATAACTTACCTTTTCCGTCTATTATTTTTTTCATGTTTTTTCTCCTAATAATTATTATATTTAAATTTAATTTAATTTAATTTTATATTTTTATATATTTCTACATGAGCTTCTGCCATTTTCTTATCAGAAAAATTTTGGTTTACGTCTTTATAAAAGCTTTCACCAAACTCATTAATTAAAGAATTATTATTTAAATAATAATTTATTTTTTCTTCTAATTCTTTTGGGCTTTTTGAGTTGGCTAAAAGACCTGTTTTTTGGTCTCTTATCATCTCTGGGATACCTCCAACACTTGTTGCAATAGTAGCTTTTTTCTGCCTTGCACCTTCTAATAAAGCATAAGGGAAACTTTCTGAATAACTGGTGAGCATATTTATGTCTAGAACATTATAAAAGCTGGCTATTTCTTTTACAAAGCCTAGCATTTTTATGTTGTTTTCTAGTTTATTATTAATAATATAATCTTTTATTTCTTGCTCCATGTCTCCATTACCAGCTATTAAAAATATAATATTTTTATTATTACTAAAATTATTATTATTAATAATACTTTTGGCGGACTCCAAAAACTCTTTAAGACCTTTTACCAACTGTAATCTCGCTACTATTCCTATATAAATATCATCGTTACTATATTTTATATTATATTTTTTTAAAAATTCTTCTTTAGGTATTATATTAAGCTCCTCGTTCATGTTTATGCCGTTATAAATCACTTTTATTTTTTCTTGTTTAAAGCCTCTTTGTATTAGCATTTCTTTAAAAGAATTCGTCACAGCTAATATATTATCAAATTGCCTTAAAGCTATTGCATTTATTGGCATAAAAATAGCTTGTTTTAAACTATTATCACTAAAATCCAACTTATAATCACTATGCAAAGTAGTAATAAAAGGTAATCTTAGAGAATTTTTAATAAATATCGCTATATAATTTGCTCTAGCTCCATGACAGTGTACTATATCAAAATTTTGGCTCTTAATATAATTTCTTATTTCTAGTATCGGCTTTAGACTATAACGCTTTTTTTGCTCGATAATCTTAATCGGAATACCTGCTTCTTCTGCTTCTTTCGTGAAGTTTCCATGCATTATACATAACAATTCTACTTCTACACCATTCTTTGAAGCATCTTTTCTGAGCCTCTTTAATAATGTTATGAGGTGTGTTTTTGCACCTCCATTATCTCCACCGCTAATCAAATGAAGTACTTTCATATTTTTATCACTTCTTTATCACTTCTTTATCACACCCCATATTTTTTAAAATAATTAACTTCTTAAAGCTTTGTTAAAAATATTAGCTAAATCTTGAGTTAAAATTCTTCTTTCATACTTACTTATTACTTGATAATCTGGCTCAAATTCTATACCCTCTGGGTTATTATACCATTTTTCATAATAAGTTTTTATTATACTCTCTATTTGAGATATATTATCTGTATTCGCTACAAGACCTATTTTAGATTCTAGTACCAAGTCTTTTGCCACACCATCTGGCAATATAGCTATTACTGGTCTATTTGTGTTCATATACTCAAATATTTTTCCTGTGTAAAAGGCGTTAGCACCTACCCCACTTCCTTCAATTAGCACTAAGGCATCGGCATCTAGTTGATGTTTTATGCAAATATCATGAGGTACATAACCTATTATTTCTACTTCTTTCGTAAGATTAAACTCGTCTATTTGAGCTTGTAGCTTGTCTTTATGATAATTACCTATAAGCTTTAGATTAAAATAATTTGAATCTATAATATTTTTTTCTTTTAGACTTTTGAGAGCACTAAATAAATTATCGGGCTTTCTTCTGCCATATAAAGCTCCTGTGTAGACCATCGTAAACTTTTCATTTTTTCTTTTTGCTAAATCAAGACCTGCGAAATCTTCTTCGTCATAACCGTTTGGGATTACATAGAAATTGCTGGTATCATCTAGAATATTATTATTAATAAAATTGTCACGCATTATTGGCGTATTGGTGATAATATAGTCAGCCGTCACTAATACTTCATACTCCATAACTTGTTCTATTTGGGTTCTTTTTTTGGTATGAGGATTGTCTAGCGTATATGGATTGTTTGTCCACTCATCTCTAAAATCCACCACCCACTTTAAGTCAGGCAACTTACTTTTTAGATATAAGCCCATAAGATGGTCGCTATAAGGCGCACTAGTAGTATATATTAATCTTATATTATTTTCATTTATCACTTTTAGTGCTTTGGATTTGCTTTGTTCATACCAAACTCTTGCACTATCTGGAATCATAAGCTTACTGAATACCTTAAAAGGTATTTTAAATATACCTTGTACTTCAGAAGGTTCATAAGCTTTTGTTCTTATAACATTAGTATTAGGGGGTATGTCTTTCAAAAGAGTATTATCTAAAAGAGTAGCACTAGAAGTTTCACGAGTAAACACTATCGGCTGGTAACCGAATTTACTTAAATGCTTAACGAATTTTACACTTCTTTGCACACCAGAGCCACCCATAGGTGGAAATTGATTTGCAATAATAAGAACTTTTTCCATGATGAATTTCTCCGTATTATAATTTATAATATTTTTTTAATTTATTTTTATTATTATTATTTTTATTATTATTATTTTTACTACACTTAATTATTATTGCCTAATAAATAATAATTTAAATTATTTAGATTAAAACTATTTAAATCTTGTTGTGAAAAATTATTTAAACTAAAAAAATTTCTAGTATCTAGTATACTTTTGCCTTTTAGTAACTCGCTTAATTTACCTAAATCCAACTCTTTAAACTCATCATGATTCACTCCTAGTACTAATAAATCACTACCTTTTATAGACTCATATATGTCAGCTTTATTATTATTATTCGCTATCCCTTTTACTACTTCTTCTGCATGAGGGTCACATATTTTAATATTTAAATCTTCTTTTTTTAACATCTCTAGTAAATCTATAATCGGACTCTCTCTTATATCGTCTATATTAGGCTTATACGTAACCCCAAATATGCTAACAGTCTTATTGCTAAAATCATTATTTAAAATCTTTTTAATTTTATTAAATACAAACTCTGGCATACTGTCATTTATTAGTCTCGCTTGCTTTATTATTTTGGCATTCTCGGACTTCTCTACTATAAACCATGGGTCTAGCGCTATACAATGCCCTCCTACTCCTGGTCCTGGCGTTAATATATTTACACGTGGATGCTTATTCGCAAGCTCTATTACTTCAAATGCGTTTACGCCTAGTTCTTCACTTATTTTAGCAAGCTCGTTAGCTAGTGCAATATTTACATCTCTAAAAGTATTCTCCATTACTTTACACATCTCCGCTGTAGTTGAGCTAGTTATAAATATCTCTGCCTCTACAATACTTTCATATACTTTCTTTACTTCCAAGCTTGACTTTTCGTTTATTCCACCCACTATACGGCTATTAGTTCTTAATTCTTCTATTACATTCCCTGGTAATATACGCTCTGGTGAATGCGCTACTAATAATTCTTCTCCTATTACAAGCCCTGATTTTTCTAGTATAGGCAACATTAAATCTTCTACAGTTCTAGGCGGTGAAGTTGACTCAAGTATTACTATATTACCCTTTTTTAAGTGTGGCAATATGCTTTCTGTAGCATTTTTAACATAAGACATATCCGCTGTTTTATCACTATTAATCGGCGTAGGTACTGCTATTATATAAACATCGCAATCCTCAGGACAGCTAGTACTTGCCGATAATTTTTTATTATTAACGCATTCTTCAACAAGTTCTAACAATCCAGGTTCTTCTATTATTATCTTACCTTTATTTAAAGCATCTACTGCTTTTTGATTTAAATCATACCCTATTACATTATGACCTTTATATGCAAACATAGCCGCTGTAGGCAATCCAACATAACCTATACCAATCATACAAATCTTTTTCATATTTTAAATAATTCCTTTCTAATTTAATAATTTAATTAATAATCTTATTTATTTTTTTGCAATATCATTTATTTTAACATTTTTTATTGCTTTTAACAACAAATAATTTATATATTTTATTTATAATTAACATCATCTAGTAATTCGCTTTTATCTTTATCTTTTATAGCCATTCTTGCTAGATAATCACATCTATTATTTTCTTTATTATCGGCATGACCCTTTACCCATACAAACTTTACATCATTTTTTTCTAAAAGTGGTAGAAGCCTTTCCCATAAATCTATATTTACAGCCATTTCATTTTTGTTTCTTTTCCAGTTATTTTTTTGCCATTTATAAACCCAACCTTTTTCAACGCTATCTATCACATATTTTGAGTCACTATAAAGAGTAAGGCTTGAAGGTCTTTTAAGGTTTTCCAGTCCTACTATAATCGCCAGTAACTCCATTCTATTGTTGGTCGTAAGCTTATAGCCTTGCGATAACTCTTTTCTGTGTTCACCATAGAGCATAACAACTCCATAGCCACCTGGACCGGGATTAAAAGAGCAAGCTCCATCTGTATAAATTTCTATTTCCATTTCCATTTCCATTTCCATTTCCATTTCTATTTCATTTTTATCACTCATACAATCTACTTTCCTATTTTTTAATTTTATTTTTTAAATAATTAACCTCGTCTTTTATTTCACCAATAAAATATAAACTCGTAAAATACACTACAACTCCTACAACAATTAAAATAAATAAGCTTACTACACTTACTCCCATTAACTGCTTCATAGAGCTTAGCACCGACTTCATAATTAGCGCACTCAACATTATCTTTAATAAGCTATTCTTATCTACACTAAATCTTAAATCACTTTTTCTTGTACCTAGATTAGCTAATATAAAATATAATAAAAATGCTAAAAACGTGCTTAATCCTGCAAACTCATAGCCGTATTTTTTTATAAACACTAAATTTAAAAATATATTAAACAAACCACTTACCAAGCTTCTTTTAAAAATCTCTTTTGTTTGGGCGTTTAGCTCCCATGATTTTATAGCGTATTCAGTTAGTCCTAACATCATCATTCCAAGAGCTACTGATGTCATTATGTGATGTCCCTCCCAGTAAAGCTCGTCAAATAATACTTTTGCTAGTATATCCGAGATGCATCCAACTCCTACTACTGCTGGAATTGATATCAACAAATATGTCCTTGTCGCATTTCTTAATAATCCCTCTGCTTCTTTTAAGTTACCCTCACTCCATGTTTTAAGTATAGTT
>JAWXUY010000159.1:0-4591 GCA_044425885.1 bacterium
CTTTATCATGAATTAAGCAATATAAGTTAGCGTGTACATATCTATATTAAATCCCCAAATTCCAAAATTCCAAAATTTATATTACATTCCAAGATAATACAAATACTTTTTTAAAAAAAATTTAATATATAGTCACGCAATCATTATATCTTATTAATCATAATAAGTTATATATAAAATAAAAAGTCTGAACCTCCCACAAATTAAGTCGTAGGGTTCTAAAAAATTAAAAATTTTTATTTAAGAAGTTTGCAATTTTTAAATCAGCCTTATTCTTACGGGCGTGTTCAGGTCGCCACTACAGTATTAGAGTAACTAGTACTCACAACTTTTATTTATCATTCAATTCATCTCATAACTAAAGTCACGAGTCTTTTTGAACAAGTGATAAGTTTATTATATATATGTGTTATACATACCCAAAAATAAAAATTATATTTGGTAATTATTCCTAAAAATACACAAAACACCTTTTAAATAAACTCAAGACTTATTAAGATAATAACCTAAAATCTATAAATTGTCAAGTATTTTTTTAAGTTTGATTTAAGGTTATAGATCAAGGGTATTATAATAATTATAAAATATATTTTATATTAAATCCATTATGAATATTTCTATATATTAAGCAATACCCCTCTAAATTATAACTTATTATTCCGATGTGTTTAAATTTATTTCAAAAAATATTAATAAATAATTAAATTAAAAACTTATAGCAATATCTATATATATATGTTATTATAAGATTAATTAAATAAAATATGAACTAGAAAGGTTTAATCCCTAATATGAAAACAAAAAAATTAATGCTTATAGACGGTCATAGCATAATGAATAGGGCTTTTTATGCCCTACCACTACTCACAAATAGTGAAGGCGTTCACACCAATGCAATACACGGATTTTTAAATATATTATTTAAGCATATGCATTCCGAAGAACCATCACAAATTGTAGTTACTTTTGACCTACCTAAGCCAACTTTTAGGCATATAAATTATTCAGAGTATAAAGCCAATAGAAAGAAATCTAGTCCTGAATTTTCTTCTCAAATACCTATTATAAAAACAATTATAAAGTCAATGGGTTTAGATGTGCATGAGAAAGAGGGCTTTGAGGCAGATGACATCTTAGCTACGATAGCCTCTTTAACCCAAAATCAATCTCCAGAAACAGATATAGTAGTAATAACAGGCGATAAAGACCTACTCCAAATAGTAACAGATAAAATAAAAGTAAAGATGATAACAACGAGTAAGAGCAAAACAAACGAAAAAGATTACTATGCAAAAGACTTTCTAGAAGAATATGGGTTTGAAGCAATTAAGCTTATAGATTATAAAGCAATAATGGGAGATAGCTCAGATAATATAAAAGGAGTTCCACGTATTGGGGTAAAAACAGCCTCTAAGCTACTAATAGAATATAAATCACTCGAAAACATAATAGAGAATGCGCCCAATATAAAGCTAGCAACTGTGAGTAAAAATATAGAGCTTTATAAAGAACAAGCGATTAATAATAAGTTTTTGGTTACTATTAAAAAAGACGTTCCAGATTTAGAGAGCGAATTCGTTATTAAAGAAAATGCTAACGACATATTTAACCAAGAATTTTTTGATATGTGCAAGAAGTATGACCTAAAAACTTATTTATCAAAATTCCACAACTCTAGTAATTTAAGCCTCTCTGATATAGTAGATAATAATAATAATACAAATATTAAGTATTTACTTATACAAGATTTAAATAAAGCACAAGAGTATCTTAAAGAAGTTATAGAGTCTAACTCGAATATAGCTTATAAGCTAATTTTTGATAATAAGATATTTTTGGGGATTAGCCTAGCTAATAGCTCAAACTTAGAAGAAGCAGTATTCATAAAAGTAGGAGATAGCGTTACAGAGGAATTACTAGTAGAGTTGATTAAAACTTTTTTTGAAGAAATATTATCTAAGAGCGCTATAAACAAAATAGTTACGCTAGACGCAAAGACGGACCTAGTTTACCTAGCTAACCAAAATAGCAATATAAACGTAAATAACATTTTTGATAATATTACTCTTGATATCATGCTAGCATCGTACGTGCTTGACCCATCTTCTAATAAATATGAGTTTCATAACATAGCCTATAATTATTTAAACAAGATGTATACATCAAAAGAAGAACTAGTTGGGCGTAAGAGCTCAAGAGTTAAAAAATTCTTGTTAGAAGTAGAAGAAAAAAAATGGCTGGAGTACGCTTGCCTACAGGCTTATACGTGCTTAGAAGCATTTGAGATACAGCAATCATTAATAAAAGAAAAAAATCAAGAGGACTTACTCTATAATATAGAGATGCCATTACTAAAAGTGCTTGCTAGCATGGAGATTTCAGGTATAAAATTATGTGCTGAGGAGCTTTTAGAATACAAAAATAATTTAGATATAGTGGTAAATGACTTAACAAAAGATATATACGAGCTTGCAGGAGAGGAGTTTAACATAAACTCACCTAAGCAGTTAGCTTGTATACTCTTTGACAAGCTAGCGCTGAAATCACCAAGAAATAAGCGCTCTACTTCAGCAGATATACTAGAAAAGCTTAAAGATGACCATGAGATTATTAATAAGATATTATCTTATAGGACTTATGCAAAACTCAAAACCACGTACGCAGAAGGTTTATTAGCGGTTATAGACCCAAGTACAAGTCGTATATATTCTACTTTTAAGCAAACAGCTACAGCAACAGGTAGGCTAAGTAGTATAGAGCCAAATCTACAAAATATACCTATTAGACTAGAGCTTGGGCAAAAGATAAGAAAAGTATTTAAACCAGAAGATGGCTTTATTTTTATAGATGCTGACTACTCACAAATAGAGCTCAGAGTTTTAGCGCATTTAAGTCAAGACGAAATTTTAATAGAAGCTTTTAACAATGATGATGACATCCACAAGATAACAGCCTCTAGCATATTTAACAAAGATATAGCAGATATTACTTCTATAGAAAGAAACACTGCAAAAGCAATTAACTTTGGTTTAATCTATGGTAAGCAGGCGTTTTCATTGTCGCAAGAATTAGAAATTACTAAAAAGCAAGCTGATGCATATATCCAAGACTACTTCGAGAAGTACCCAAAAATAAAAGATTTTTTAGATAATATCGTAAAAGAAGCAAAAGAAAAAGGTTACACTACAACTCTATACAACAGAACAAGGTATATTCCAGAATTAAACTCAAGCAATTTTATGCAAAGAGGTATTGGAGAAAGAATAGCGATGAATACCCCTATACAAGGAACAGCCGCAGATATTATTAAAATAGCGATGATTAAAGTCTATGACAAAATAACAGAGCTTAATCTAAAGTCTAGGTTAATACTACAAGTGCATGATGAACTACTAATAGAAACGCATCTAGATGAAGTAGATATTATAAATCAAATATTAAAAGAACAAATGGAAAATGCAGTAGAATTTTCAGTAAAACTAGCTATAGACATTAATAAAGGGGAAACGTGGTATGACGCAAAATAACAATATAGTTATAGGTCTCACAGGGGGCACTGGCACTGGTAAGACAACTATATGTAATATACTAAAAGGGCTAGAAAATTCCAGAATAAATAATACTAATATAAATAGTATTAGTATTATAGATGCCGATAGGATAGGGCATAACATAATAAAAAAAGGTACTCCTGCGTATAACGAGATTATTAACTACTTTGGTAGTGATTTAATTCTAGATAACCAAGGTGACCAAGAAATTAGTAGAAAGGCGCTAGGGAGTATAGTCTTTAATGATGCTGAAAAATTAAAGTTTTTAACAGCAACAACTCACAAGTATATAATAGCCAAAATACTAGAGGATATTAATATTAATAAAATTAATAATAATAATAATAATAATAATAATATAAATAAAGATGTTAATTTTATTATTATAGATGCTCCCCTTCTAATAGAAGCTAATCTACACAATCATGCAGATACAGTTTGGATAGTGCATTCAGATTTAGATGTTAGACTAAAAAGGCTAAAATTAAGGGATAGTCTCACTGAGGACGTTTTATTAAAAAGAATAAATAATCAAACCCCTTTTGATGTAAACAAAAAGTATGCTGATTTTATAATTATTAATAATAATCTAGATGATAGCACTCTAAAAGAAATAATAATAACAAAAATTAAAGATTTAATAGTTAGGTGAATATATAATGTTGTTTAAAGTTAATTATATTGATAATAATGATAATAGTGATAATAGTGATAGTGATTATAATAATTTTAATAATAATAATTTTAAAATTAAAAAGCTTATTTTTAATGTTATTTTTTTAATCGTTTTTTTTATTATATCAATTTTTTTTATAAATCAGGTAAGTAATTATCTTTGTCCTATTAGATATAGCGAGGCGATAGATAAGTATAGTAAAGAATATAATCTAGAAAAAGAACTTGTTTACTCTGTTATAAACGCTGAAAGCAGATTTAACTATAATGCGTTATCTAATAAAGGGGCTGTAGGTCTTATGCAGATTATGCCCTCCACTGGTGAGTGGCTTATCGAAAAAATAAATACTAGTTTAGATGACTCA